>CAZJHA010000125.1:0-6701 GCA_964545755.1 uncultured Halobacteriales archaeon
AGCTGTCGGCGGAGATGCCGACCATGCCCGATGCGCTCGACCCGGATATCTCATCGTTGCCGTTGACGTTCGCGCCGTTTGCCGTGCTCTTTTCCAGCTCGCCCGATACGGTGAACTCGTAGGTCGCCCGCGTTCCCGTCCCTTCGATGGTGAGGACGTGTGATGGTTGAGCAGCCGCTGCCGACGATGCGCCCGCAGTGCCGGCGACCCCGAGCGCACCCAACTGTAACAGTCGTCGCCGCGAGAACCGCCACGACCCCTCCCGTACTGTTCGTTCCGTTCGTCATTACTCATTCACGGTGGAAAAGTAAACACATTAAATTTTTCGATGCTGAATGATAATCGAGACGGTTGAATATTACCCACTGTCGAGCACCGTTTGGCCACTCTCGTCGGCGAGGCGGCAACGTTTTGCGTGCCATTCTCGAAGGGGCCGCTCTGATGGAAGAGCGCACGCGCGCGTATCTCCGGGGGCGATTTCGCGACCACTACCGCCGGATGGAGCCGACGCTGCCACCCGACGCCGACGCGCGCGAATGGGGCCACGTCCCGTGGACCTCGGGACCAGGAACCACGATGGTCAGACATAATTCAACGCTCGATCTGGGCGACCTCTCGGATTTTCTCGCGCGCGAGCGCCCCCGCCACGTCTACTTCTCGGCGGGTCGGTACGACGACCCCGGCGCAGGGTCGATGACCGAGAAGGGCTGGCGCGGCTCGGATTTGGTCTTCGACCTCGATGCCGACCACCTTCCGAGCGTGGAACTCAGCGAGGACTCGTACAAGGAAATGCTCGAAAAGTGCAAGGACGCTCTGTTACGCCTGCTCGACTTTCTGGAAGACGATTTCGGCTTTCGAAATCTCACTATCGTCTTCTCCGGCGGGCGCGGCTATCACGTCCACGTCCGCGACGGGGGTGTCCAATCCTTGGAAAGCGACGCCCGCCGTGAGATCGTCGACTACGTTCGAGGCATCGGTCTCGACGTCGACGCGCTCGTCTCCCACGAGGCCGTCGGCGGCACAGTAGGACGAAGCAGTCCGGCGCGAAAGCGCACGCTCGATACGACCGGCGGCTGGAGCCGGCGCGCCCACCGTCACCTCCTCGGTTTTGTCGACGAGCTACTCGACATGGACGAAGGGGCGGCGCTCGCTCGACTCCGCGAGTTCGACGGTATCGGCGAGGGCAAGGCCACGGCCGCGCTACGCGCTGCACGCACCAACTACGGCGAAATCGAGGCGGGCAACATCGACGTCCATCCGGCCTTCTATGCACTCGCCCAGCGACTGCTTCCCGAAGTCGTCGCGGCGGACAACGCGCCCATCGACGAACCCGTGACCACCGATACGAACAGACTGATTCGCCTACCGGGGAGCCTCCACGGCGGCAGCGGGCTGTGTGTCGAGCGGCTCGCACGCGACGAAATAGAGGGGTTCGACCCGCTCGTCGATGCGATTCCGGGAACCTTTCGCGGGCAGGAGATCACCGTCGAGTGCGACGATGATGCAACTGTGGAGCTCGCCGGCGATAGTTTTACGGTGACGGCGGGGACATCTCACGTCCCGGAATACGTCGGCGTGTTCCTCATGGCACGAGGCACCGCCGAGAAGGGCGAAGAATGAACCTCGGAGACCTCCAGTCGACCCGAAGCAAGGAGCGCCAGAAGGACAGCCTCCAGCATCTGCGCGGGGAGTTCTATACTGAGGTGGGGGCATTCGTCGCCGAACTCAGAACCGAACGCGAGCGCGCGGCCGAGGCCGCCGACGACCCCTTCGACGCACCCGAGGTCCGCCGGCTGACCGACGACATCGAGACGGCCGAGGACACCGTCGAAGCCATCTACGAGCGTCGCGTCGGCAAACTCGTCAAACTCGCCAGCCTCGCCGCCGCCGGCATGCCGGCGGACAAAGACGGTCTCACCGAGGAAGAGCGCGAACTGTTCGGCACGCTCGTTGACGCCATCGAGGCGAACCGCGCACACGTCCTCGATGACGTTCTCGCTGGTGGTGGCCACGCGACCGACAAAACAGGCGAAGCCGATGGGCCAGCGGCCGCCGCCGAATCGGCTTCCGCGGCGGCCGATTCGGTAGACGACGGTGAGGCACACGATAATGTCGATGCACCCTCGACGGAGGCGACGGAACCGCCGACCGCACCCGAATCCGTCGAACCCGAGGGTGCGGACGGGACGAGCGGGCGGGAATCCCCGCCGGAAGCCGAGGGTGGTGTCAGCGCGGCCGACGTGATGGGTGGCGAGACACCGGACGCCACGGACGAGTCGGCGGACGAACCGCCACAGACTCCGCCCGATGCGGCCGACGCGAGTGCTGTGGATGCTGGAGATTCACGGCGAGAAACGGAGCGAACGACCGTCCGCATCACGCGCGATGTCGGCGAGATTCTCGGGGCCGACGAGCGGACCTATCAGCTCGCAAGCGAGGACGTGGTGACGCTCCCCGATGTGAACGCGACGCCGCTTTTGGAGCGCGACGCGGCCGAGCAGCTCGATTAGTATTTCGCGCTTGCGCCGGTCGTCGCGTAGATGACGTCCATCAGCCCGTCACGTTGGGCTTGCCACGCCTCGAATTTTTCAGGACTGTCGGGATAGTCCTCGTAGTGGTCGAGCAGGCGGTCGGCCTCTCGTTTGGTCTCGTAGAGGTCGAACACCGTCTTCCAGTGGCCGAAGCTCTTGATGGCAGTTCGGATTTTGAGCGGGAGGTCGATGGTCGCACTCCCCGAGTAGAGCGCATCGGAGAGTTTCGCCGCGGGCAGCGCGGCCAGCAAGCCGGTCAGGTTGTTCAATCCAGTGGCACCGACGAAGATGTTGTAGACGTCGAGTGCGGCATAGCGCCCCCCGAAGTGGTCCATGACCCGTTCGTTGTACTCCCAGAGCGCGTCCTCGCTCACGTCGCCCTCGTCGATGGCGTCGATGGCCGCCTCGCCAGCGTATTTGCCGGCGTAGGCCGCCCCGGCGATGCCGCCGCCGGTGGTCGGATTCACGTGGGCAGCGGCGTCGCCGATGGCCATGAAGCCCGGTGCGACGCCCGAATCGTACGGCCGGCGCGTCGGGAGCGCAGCGCCCAGTTTGTCTTTGACCGTGGCGTTCTCGAACTCCGGGCGTTCGCGTAGGTCCCGGCGCAGCGCCTGAACGAGTTCCATCGGCTCCTCGCTCATCTGGAAGCCGAGGCCGACGTTGATCTCCGTCGGCGTGCGCGGGAAATACCAGAGATAGCCCGCCGCGCGCTGGGTGGGTTTGAGCACGAGGGCGTCCTGCCACTCCACAGGCTCATCGACCTCGACGACCTCGCGGTAGGCCGAGGAGAACTGTGAGTAGTTCACGTTGGTGTCAAAGGTCGCCTCGGCGAGGTCGGCCTTGTCCTGGAGCACCGAGAGCGCGCCGGCGGCGTCAATGACTATCTCGCACCGATATTCGACGGGTTCACCCTGCCGTTTGGCCTTGATACCGGTCACGCGTCCGTCGGTCTGTTGGACGTCGTTGACGACGGTGTCGTAGTGGACTTCTGCTCCTGCCCGCTCGGCCCCCTCGATGACGAGCTTGCCGTATTCGAGCCGGTCGATGACGGCGAGTTCGCCTGGTACTGGGATATCGAGGACGGCGTCCTCTTGGGGAATCTCGAAGCGGCCGTGGTCCACCTCGGTGTTGGTGAACGAGGGTTCGATGTGGGATTTCGGAATCGCCTCGGGGAAGGCGTCGGCTCCCTTGAGCGCGTCGCCACAGGCAATGTGGCCGGCCTCCTCGGCGGTTTTGCGCTCGACGATGACCACCTCGTAGCCCGCCCGCCCGAGAGTCGCGGCGGCGTAGCAGCCGGCGGTCCCCGCGCCGACGATGGTCACGTCGGGTTCGTGTGTTTGCATTGGGGGATGGTCGAGTGGTGGGTGGAAAACTCTTCCCAACGCGCCGCGGCGGCTCGCGGGGTTGGTAAAGGGTTTTGTCGGAGCCGGCTGGAGTGGCGGTATGACCGATTACACTGTGGAGTTCGTTTCGACCGGCGAGACCATCACCGTCTCGGACAAAGAGACCATCCTCTCGCGCTGTCTGGAGGAGGGTATCGCACAGGAGTACTCCTGCCGGGTCGGGATGTGTCTTGCCTGCTCGGCCGAGATCATCGAGGGCGAGGTCACACAGCCGGCCGCCCGTGGTCTCTCCGAACGCGAAGCCGAGGCGTACGCGCTGACCTGTATGGCGCGGCCGCTCTCGGACCTGAAGATCGACCGCGGGAAGTACCCGCCGAGCATCGAGGCGGACAGTAGTCAGCCAGTGCCGGCGGACGACTGAACGCAGGGCGGTTCGACGGCGATGGCGAACGGAACCGGGAGCGGAACGAGCGCGAGCAGACGCCCGAACAGGCCGACGAGAAGGACGCCAAAGAGGAAATAGACGAGCGCGACGAGCGCGTTGCGGCGCGGGGCGTGTTCGGGGATGCCGGGGATGCCGGGGATGTGCGTGACTGGGTGGCGCTTCGTGGCCGATTCTGCGTTCCGGTCGGCATCGTCGGGACGGGTGTGGTTCGTGCTATCGGAGTTCCACCGGACATCGCCCGGCAGTGCCGCGCGCAAGCAGTGCATCAGCGGCGTTCCGGTGCGTCCGGTGGCGTGTCGGCCGCCCCGAGGTGCATCCGCCGGTCGTAGTAGGTGTGAACGAGCGCCGAGAGAAAGACGATACCGGCGACGAGCGCGGCCCACGTCAGTTCGGGCACCAGCTCGAAGGAGGTGAGCCAGACGCCGCCGACGCCCGCCAGCGCCATCGTCGACAGGCCGAGATAGTACCGACTCCACGGAATGTCGTCCTCGCCGACGACGTCGAGATAGACGTCGAGGTTCTCGACCGCTGCAGTGAGCGAGACGGTGCCGCGTGCGTCGTCGAATGCGACGATTCCTGTCGAATCCATCTTCGGCAGATGGAACTGCTGGAGAGCGGTGTAGACGCGCTTGCGCTCGGCCGCGCTGAGGTCGGCCCGCGAGACGCCGTTCTCCCACGCCGCGACCTGTTCGGCGAGGTCGCCGATGCTCGTCGTTCGCCCGTGCTGTTTGAGCGAATGGAGGACATACCGGCGGCGATGGTTGCTGAGAACGTCGAACACGTCGTCCTTCGATACATACTGACCACTATGGTTCCGGTCGCTCCCGCCAGTTCCGGCGGACCGCCCGTCCTCTCCGGTCGGCTCGACCGCCGGGTCGGTCGTGGTTGCGCCCATGTCCGTTCAGTCGGCTGGATTCTGCATTAGTGTACCTGCTGCACAGCGTGCAAGGGATGCACACTAGCCACACAGCACCCCACAAACGTGCTCTCACGGTGGATCGGTCACGACACGCTGAATCCGTCGGCGTGGCGCTTGTAATCGTGATACTGCTCCAGTACCCACTCGCGAACCGTCTCGCTGGTCGTCTCCAGTAGTGCGCGCGGGTTGTCGCGCTCGGCAACGACGATCTGTACCGTGTCGTCGAAGACACCGAGCGAATAGGGCAACGTCCCGTCGTAAGCGAACAGTTCGAGCCGTCCGGTCGCTTCCATCTCTCCCCACAACTCGGCGTACTCCGGTGAGGAACAGTAGAGATCAGCGATGTCCGATTCGACGACGAGTTCGCCCTGCGCACCGTTCTGTATTACCTGTTCGTTCGCTGCCTCCGTCGCATGGAGTCCGGTGAACAGAAGCACGACCCTGAACCACTCCGTTCGCTTGATGAGCTGTACTTGCTTGTTTATCATCGCGTATGGGTCGCCCGGCTGTGCCAGCGTGACCTCCGCATCCGCCAGAAGCGAGAGATCGAGGTCGAGCGTGCCGTCGGGAACCCACTGCATGAACGACTGCAGTTTGTCCGTGAGTTCGACCTTACTCACGAGGTCGGCAAACGCCTCCGCGACCAGTTCGCCCTGCCGGGTGATTGCACACTCGCCGTTCGTCCGCCGTATTCAGCCCTGTTCTTCGAGTGCGTTGAGATTGCGCCCCACGGTCGTCCGCGAGGCATCGAGACGGTCCCCAAGGACGTGCTTTTCGAGCGACCCATGCTCGCACAGCAAATCGAGTATCCGCACGCGGTGTTTCGACCGCGCGAGGAGTTCGATATCCTCGATTCCACCCATGAGCAAAACCAACAAATGTTTCCACATAAAGATTCGCGCTAATTGACTAGACCTTTCCGGGATGAACCTATGCGTTTCCGGGTGCATATATCCTCGTGCAGTCACCTTCGGCGTTGTTCAGGCCGTCCTTGAACCGTTTCAGGTCGTCTTTACCGTCGATTCAAGCCATCGTTGAAGAGTTCAAACGCCGTCTTCGATGCCTTCAGGCGGCGTGATACAATGGGGTTGGGGATTCAGGCGTGAAGTAGCGCGTTCGACCCGCGGCGGTCGCGGGGCGTGCGAACCGCCGGACAACCGGCGGCGGTCCCCGATGGCGAGGACCGAAACACGGAGACCCAAGACAATGGCAGACGACAACTCACCGCTGACCCGGCGACGGGTGCTCGGCGGCATGGCAACGATTGGCGCAGCTGGCGCAGTGGGCGCAGGCACGTGGGCGCAATTCAGTGATACCGAAGATGCAACGAGGCTCACCGCAACAGCGGGTACGCTTGATCTCAAAGTCGATGAAAATGATAATCCACTGATCAGTGTTAGTGTCGGACCACTAGTGTTCCGTCAATCATTAAATGATGGGTAAAGTCGTTCCAGCTTTGTCTG
>CAZJHA010000126.1:0-6688 GCA_964545755.1 uncultured Halobacteriales archaeon
ATGCTCACGACCGACGAGTTCACGCGCGTGAAACGCCGTGCGCTCGACCTCATCCACGCCGAGGCCGAACGCGCGCTCGAACAGGCCGAGTCCCAATAATGGCGGTCGCAGACAGCGTTTCGGGGGTCGAACCGGGCCGATGGGCGCGGCGGGCGGTCTCGGTCGCGGCGGTGTTCGTCCTCTGGGCGCTCGCGACGAACCTCCTCGGGCTGATTCCGAACCTGCCGTCGCCGCTCGACGTCGGCGCGACCCTTGCCGAGTCGCTTGTCGAACCCTCGTTCTGGACGGCGACGGTCGTGAGCACCGCCCGTATCTACGTCTCCTTCGCCGTCGCGGTCGCGCTCGCCGTCCCCCTTGGACTACTCATCGGCTGGAGTCGCGTGTTCGCCGACTTCACGTTTCCGGCGCTCGAAACCCTGCGCCCCGTGCCGCCGGTCGCATGGATACCGGTCGTCTCGCTCGTGTTCCCGATCCTCTCGCTCGGCATCGTCGGCTACCCCATCGACACCGGCATCCTCTTCATCACCTTTCTGGGAGCGTTCTTCCCGGTTCTGCTCAACGCGGTCCAGGGCGTTCGCGGCATCGACGAGGAGTACCCGCGAGCGGCCGAGAGCCTCGGGACAACCCCGTTCCAGACGTTTCGCCACGTCGTCTATCCGGGCGCGCTGCCGTCGATTCACGCCGGTATGATAAACGGCATGGGGCTTGCGTGGGTCAACCTCGTCGCTGCGGAGATGATCGCCGGCTCGGGACTGGGATATCTCACGTGGTCGTCGTACATCGCCGGCGACTATGCGACCATCATCGTCGGGATGCTCTCGATTGGATTGTTGGGCTATCTCTCGTCGCTACTGGTCCGCTGGCTCGGCGCACGGCAACTGCCGTGGACTGCCACCGACGCGGTCTGATACCGTCGAGCCAGCGGTTCTCGGGATGACTGGTGGTCTCGGTCTTCGAGTGTGTCGTCGGCTGTTCGGGAGGCTGTCCCGCCGATAGTATGTGGGTTCACCGGGCCTCATCGGCTGTCCGCAGACGCTCTTGGTCGACTTCGTATATCCTCACGGTGTCCTCTTGGAACGCTATTGATACGCCCTGTAGCTCGGAAAACGGCGTAAAATCGCCGTAGCGGATGCGCTCGGTTGGTCCCACATAGATGTATTCGACCCCGTATTTGTCGAGCAGTGCGATGCGGCGCTCGGCGGTCCCGAGATAGATGGTGTTCACTTCGTAGACGCGGTTGAGATACGTCTCACGGCCGCGATACTGTGCCTCGTGGGAGACACCAGCGACTGTGGGCACGCCCGTGAGACTGGCCGCCGGGCTTGCGCTCCAGCGGTAGACGTACCGACCCGGTGCGGAGACGATGGTCGGCCGGTCCGAGCGATTGTCGAGCCAGCGGATGGCCGCGACCTGTCCCGGAACGTTCTCTTCGGCGGCGGCCAGCCCGTCGAGCGTCGGCTCCTCGACGTTGGGGTTGGCGAAGTGGCGCTGGACGGCGATGCCACCGAAAACGGCCGTCGATAGCACGAGGAGCGCGGCGAGGACACTGACGACCTGCTGGCGGCGCGTCCACGCCCACGAGCCGCGGCCGCGGACGAGTCTCGGGAGGACGACGCCTGCGGCGCTCGCCCACAGGATCCACGTCGGCATGTAGGTCTTCACCACCGTGTTGAACCGCCCCTCGCCGCCCTCGGCGAGATAGACGAGTTCGGGCAGCACGAGCAGTCCGAAGCCCGCGACGACGAGGACGGTAGTGAAGCCCGCGCGGTCGGTCGCGAGGAAGTACCAGCCGGCCGCCAGTGGAATCACGAACAGCGCGAGCGGTGCGAGCGCGGCGGGCGCGAACGCGACGACCGCGACGAACCAGAGCGCGCCGGCGGCGGCGACCGCCGACGACCACCGGCGGCGGGTGCGGGCGAGCAGAAGCGAGAGAAAGACCGCGAGAAAAGCCCCGTGGACGAGCAGCAACGAGCCGACCGAACTGCGCGCGGCGGTCTCAAGAACGACCAGCGGCGTGGACGGCCCTGTCTGCACCGGACCGAGGAAGAAGGGAAGCGCGATGATGGCGGCGAGCACGCCCACGACGCCCGCGAGACCGGCCGCACCGGCCGTCCGCACGAGCGCACCCCGTGGCGTGTCGGCCGCGGGCCGGCCCACGATTCGCTCGATGCGGACGGCGAGGCGAGCGGGGACGAGCGAGCGCAGACTGGGAGAGGCGAACGTCAGCGTGAGCCACGCCACACCGAGAACGATGGCCAGACTCCACGTGTTGACGAGCGTCATGAATCCGGAAATGACGGGAACGGCCCCGAAGACGAGCCCGCGGCGGCGACGGGTGGCTTCGGCGGGCGTGCGGTAGTAGGCGTAGCACAACCCGACCGCACAGAGCAGAAAGGGAGTGCTCGTGAAATACGGCCGGATGTCGCCGCGAATCGCTCCGAACAGCGGGAAGGGGTTGTACGTCTCCGGGATGATGCGGCCGGCGACTTTGTACTGGTAGTTCTCCGGAATCGGTCTGAGTAACTGATAGGCCGGTAGTTGGGAGTGCGCCGCCGCGAACGCGCGGGCGGCCGTCCCGCCTATCGCCGCCGGCAGCCGCCTGATGAGCAGGCGAATCGCCGTCGAGGGGTTGCTCGCAAAGACGGTGAAAAAGACCGCCGTTGCGCCAGCAATCGGGCGCGTATAGCCTCGCCGGTCGCGCGGGGGTCGCCGGCCGACCGCGACCCCGCCAGCGAGTTCGTACGCTCCGGCGGCGAGAGTCCCATAGAGGCCGGCCATCGCGAGGTTGAACGCCTGCCACGGAACGGTGTCGGTGAGGCGGGCCAGCAGCGCGACGACGAAGTGGCCGCCGTAGTAGTAGATGACCGACTCGCCGGCGAACCAGAAGTCCTCCGGCGGGAGGCGCGCCGCGCGATACAGCGATGCGACCAGCCCGAAATCGAGGAACTTCTCGCCGCTCGGCGTGATGCCCGGCTCGACCGACCGCAGCGCGATGACGAACAGGTAGACGAGCGTGAACACCGCCACGGCTTCGAGGGTTGCCTGACGGTCGACCTCGATACCGCCACGGACGGCGGCCATCGCACAGACGACGAGCGCCCCAAGGCCCGCGAACAGGGCGACCCAGCCGAGCGCGAGGAAGCCGACCCAGAAGGCCACGAGCGTCATGACTGTCAGCGAGAGCGCGAACGAAAAGCCCGCGCCGCGGCCCGGTAGCGACGCAAACAGCCGCGCGGCGACCGGCAGGCCGAACAGCGCGAGACCGACGTACGTCAGCCACCACAGCGCGACGAGACCGTACTCCATCCGTTGATTTCTGTGGGTAGACTCGTTATACGCCTTTGGATGTCCGTACGTGTCGCCACCGGCGCGGCCATCGCACCGTTTTTCCGGGTGCTCGTGGACATCGACGTATGTCCACACTGGCCGTCCCGCTCGCCTCCCGTCGTGTGCGCTACGTGCTCGCGGCGCTTGCCGCCGGCGTCGTGCTCGTCGCGTCGGTCGTCGAGACGGGTGGCGGAGCGCGTACTCTCGGCCCGTTCGGCGTCGTCGGGGTTGACAAGTGGACCCACGCGCTCGCCTACGCGGCGCTGACGGCAGTGCTCGCGTACGCCTCAATCGAGGGCGGTCGTGGACGGCTGGTGCTTCCCGTGCTTGCGGCCATCGTCTTCGGTATCGCCATCGAAGTCATCCAGTGGCCGATTCCGTACTGGACGGCGAGCGTCGCCGACGCGCTCGCGGATGCGGTCGGGGCCTGCCTGCTCGCGCTCGGCTGGCGCTGGCTCACCCGGTTCGTCCGGTTCGGGCCAGCCAGCGAGCCGACCCGCTGAGTGCGAGTCAGGGAACGCGCCCGCTCGCCAGTCGGACGAATCCGAGCGCGAACTCCGTAGTTTCGTACTCCACGGTGTGGTTTTCGAGCGGGCGGCGGGCGGCGGCAACGCGCCTATCGAGCGATTGCCACGGCGGGTTTCGATAGCGAAGCTGCGTCGTCGGCGGTGCGCTCGCGGCCACGAAGAGACGAAATGCGGCGTCGAGCGGTTTCGCGCTCGGGCGGGTGCTGCGGGCGGCATCGAGCAAGGCGATTCCTCCACCGGAACGGACGAGTGCGAGCCAGTCCTCGACGACGGCTGCCGGCTCGGCGAACATGCCGACGACGAAACTGGCGAGTATCGCGTCCGCGGTGCCGACCGGCGGCGTGGTGGCGTCGCCGCGGACGAGGTGGACGTTCGTCCAGCCGCTGACCGCCACGTGCCGGCAAGCGCGGTCGAGCATCCCGTGCGTGAGGTCGACGCCGACGACCGTTCCCTCGGCACCGACCGCCTCGCGCAGGTAGGGGAGGTTTGCACCCGTCCCACAGCCCATCTCGACGACCGTATCGCCGGACGAGAGTTCCAAACTACCGACGGCGCGTTCGCGCCACGACCCGACTCCCGGAAGGGTGGCGATGGCGTCGTAGAGACGTGCCCAGCGGCCGTAGAAGGTCTGCGCCTCGTTCGTGCCGCCGTTGCCGGCGCGTCCGTCGCTCATACGAGGTCGCGCACACGGGCGGCGGCCTCGGCGGCGCTCGGCGCGAGCAGATAGACGTTCGCCTCGACGCCGAACCCACCAGTATGGAAGAGCGCGTCCGCTTCGGCGGCGGCGTCGACGGCGGCGATGGCCTCGGCGGGGTCGCGTTCGCCGTCGAATTCGATGGTCGAAAGGCCGAGCGATTCGAGGCGCTCGACGAGGTCGGGGTCGTAGGCGAGATTGAGCGCGGCGCGGGCGTCGTTGCCGCTCTCGCGCGCGGCGAGCAGGACGCCGGCGACGTGGCCCGACACCCCGAATTCGGGGTCGCCCGGCACCGTGGTGCGCCCCTTCACGTCGAAGATGCGACCGGGAACGCCCGCCACGTCGTCGATGTCCTCGGGGTTCGGCACGCACTCGACGAGGTTCGAGCCGACGTTCGGGATGAGCCCCGCAAAGCCGCTCGTGGCTTCGAGCGTGCCGATGCCCCGGCGCACCGACGAACGGGCGCGTTCGGCCGCTCGGAGGCTGCTGTCGGGGTCGTGAACGTCGAAACCGTCGTACTCGGTGAGTCCGGGCATCGCCGCGGCGTGCAGTTCCGCCAGCAGGTCGTCGCGTTCGAGCTGACGAATCAGTATCTCGCACTCGACGAGCGCGCCCACGCCTGTGAGCTCGCCGTTTGCGAGTCCCTCTGCGAGGTCCTCGGCGAGACCGGCGACGCGCTCGTCGTCGAGCACTCTGTCGTTGCGTGCGACCTCGCCGTGGGCGTATTTCGACACCGCCGACTGGCTGATACCGAGGATGTCCGCCACCTCGCTCTGGGTGAGGTCGCGCTCGCGCAGGCGCTCGGCCAGCAGCGAGCGAAAGGTGGGCAGGAACTCATCGACGACGATCTCCTCGATGAACTTCATCGTTCGCTCCCGCTCGCATCGTCCACTCGTCGGTCGCTCGCACTCTCGCGTCCGGGTCGCTGCTTCCCACCGAACTCGTCGTCGCTGCCGATCTTCGAGGCCTGTGGCCCACGTTGGTCCTGATACTTCGACCCGCGCTCGCTGCCGTAGGGACGGTCGGCGGCGTTTTTGAGTTCGGTGAAGATGACCTGGGAGATTCTCATTCCGGGGGTGAGCGCGACGGGTGCAGTCCCGAGATTCGAGAGTTCGAGCGTGACCTGCCCCCGATAGCCGGGGTCGACGATGCCCGCCGTAGCGTGGATGACGACCGCGAGCCGCCCGAGCGACGACCGACCCTCGACGCGCGCGATGAGGTCGTCGGGCACGCCGACGTGCTCGACGGTCGTCCCGAGGACGAAATCACCGGGATGGAGGATGAACTCCTCGCCCTCCTCGACGACGGTCTCGGTGACGTACTCGTCGACCTCGTTCTCGGAATCGGGATGGATACAGGGGATGTTCGTCCGCTGGAATTCGAGGAACTCGCGGCCCAGTCTGAGGTCGACGCTCGCGGGCTGAATCTGGAGGTCGGGGTCGGCGAGTGGCTCGATGGTGAGGTCACCTGTATCGAGCCGCCGCCGGATGTCCCCATCGGCGAGTATCATACCCGTTCGTGCCGACGATACGCCTAAAATCCCCCGTTTTGGCGACCACTTGGC
The DNA here is from genome assembly GCA_964545755.1 of uncultured Halobacteriales archaeon. Taxonomy (GTDB): domain Archaea; phylum Halobacteriota; class Halobacteria; order Halobacteriales; family Halococcaceae; genus Halococcus. Next base: position 6,113 of record CAZJHA010000126.1, read on the forward strand.
GCTCAGCGACCGCCCGCGGGCGCTTCGTCGTCGCGTCTGGTGTCGCCGCGGCGATAGCGCTCCAGCCGACGATAGCCGGTGATGCGCCCCCCGTCGTCGAGGTCGAGCGCGTAGCGCCCGATGATGTCCTGGGTATCGGGCACCGAGCTTCGCTCGACGATCTCGACGAGCGCGTGCCATTGCCCATCGTCGCGCTCGATTTCGACGATGCCGTCGAGCGCGCGCCCGATGAGGTCGCTGGCGCTGTCTCGCACACGATTTCGCACCTCGACGATGCCGGCGCTCGTGCCGTCGCTGGCGCTTTTCTGTCCGCCTTCGGCGCTTCCGTCGTCTTTACCGTCGCTGACGGCATCGAGGCGCTCGTCGATAGCTTCCTTGGCCCCTTCCCTGTTCTCGCCATCGGATTCGGTCTCGCGCAGCTCTTCGAGCGCCTCGGGGTCGTCGATGGCGTCGAGTTCGTCGCGCAGTTCGTCTATCGTGTGCTCGCTTGGATCGAGGTCGGCCATTGACGAATCATCCGCGTCCACACAAATAAATGAACTCCCTGCTTGTTCAGCAATAGCTGTTCAGCTGACG
>CAZJHA010000127.1:0-6546 GCA_964545755.1 uncultured Halobacteriales archaeon
GGAGTCCGTTACCCTGCGAGAGCACGCCGTCGTAACTGAACGCCTGCGGGTTCTTTCGACCCCGCGAATCGAGTTCGCGCACCATCCCCGCCATCCACGAGCCGACGAGGCGCTCTTTGGGACTGCCGTCGTCTTCGGAATGCAGCACCCCGATGCCCTGCCCGACGTCGACGACGTAGTTCTTCACCCGGAGATGTCGCCTGTCCGTGACTGCCGAAAACAGGTCCCGAACCCCCTCACGTCGGTAGCGCTCTTCGAGGTATTCGTAGGCCTCCCGACAAAAGGGGTCGAGGCGACTCTCGACGCTAATCGGGATATGGTCGTCGCTGCGCTCGTTGAGTGCCGCAAGGATGTCCGCGCGCACCTCCGGCGGGAAGACGGTCAGCGGATGCGACTGGACTGGACTCTGATACCAGTCGTCCTCGTCGTCGCGGTACTCGCCGCCGTAGGTCAGTCCCGGAGCCTCTCCGATGCCGGCGACGTTCCACTCCACCGTGTAGCGCCGACCGGCATCGATCTTCGAGAACTCCCGCAGGCCGTTGATGAGACAGCGCTTCAACTCGGATTTGCCCGTCGCGGTGGGACCGGCGAGCCAGATGATCTTCTCGTCCTTGCCCCGTTTGGCGGCAATCGAGCGCAGGTCGTCGACGAAGGCGTTCAGGACTTCGGTGTTGCCGAGAATCGCGTGCTCGCCGTCGTTGTGCGGGTCGTCGAAGAAGCGATAGCGCTCGGTCTCCTCGCCCTCCTCGATCACAGTCCTAGTCCCGGCGGCCTCGATGGCGGCGACGAGGTACTTCGAGGCGTGGGCGGCGATGGCCGGCTCGGCGAGGGCCGCATCAACATATTCGGCGAGGCTCATCGGCTCCTCGTAGGTCGCTTCGAGTGCGCGGTCGGCCGCCGTGACGTACTCCTCGCCCGTGTTGTCGCTCATTCCTCTAACTCTGCCTTTGCGACCTCCGCCCCGGCGAATTCGAGCACCTCCTGTGCCCCACCACGGGAGTAGCCCTGTTCGCGGAGGGCGTCGATCCACGCGCTGCGCTCGTCGTCGTCCATCTCACCGCTTGAGACTAGCGCCGAGAAGTTGATGTTGTGTTTCTTGTCCTCCCAGAGCTTGCGCTCCAAGGCCCGCCGCAGGCGGTCGTTGTCCTGCGGGTTGAACGTGTCTCCTTCGCGCGCTCTCCTCGAAACCCAGTTCGACACCTCCTGTCGAAAATCGTCTTTCCTGTCTTCGGGCACGTCGAGTTTCTCCTCGACGGAGCGAAGGAACGTCTCGTCGGGACCCTGTTCGCGCCCCGTGAGTTCGTCCTCGACGGTGTCGTCGTCGATGTAGGCCATCACGTGGTCCATGTACTTCTCGCCCTGGCGCTGGATCTCGTCGACGTCGTAGGCCAGGGCGTGGCGGACGTCCTCGATGGCGCGCTCGCGGTACTCCTCGCGGACGAGTTCGAGATAGCGGTAGTAGGTGTCGAAGAGGTCCTCGGCGATGGAGCCGTGGTTTTCGAGGTTCCCCTCCAAGTGGTTGAACGTCGTCAACGCCGAGAGGAATCCCCGTTCCCGGTGCATCGAATCCATGATGGCCTCGGCGATCTCGTCGCCGATGAATCTCGGACTCACGCCTTCCATCCCCTCACCGATTTCGGCCGTTTCAGTGGCCTCTTCGCGCAACTTCTTCACGTCGACGTCCTCGGCCTCGTCGATTTCCCCATTGTATGCTTTCGCCTTCTGGAGTAAGTCCACGGTCCCCGAATCGGGCTCCTCGATGCGGGTGAGCACGCCGAACAGTCCGGCCATCTCCAACGTATGGGGCTCGACGTGGATGTCGGGCACGTCGGCGTTTGCGAGCATCTTCCGGTAGATGTTCGCCTCCTCGTCGTACTGGAGCACGTACGGAAAGTCGATGCGCTTCGTGCGGTCGTTGAACGCCTCCATCTTCTCGTCGCCCTTTTTCTCCTTGTACTCGGGCATGTTCGTCCGCCCGACGATGACTTGGTCGATGTCCATCCGGGGGTTGCTCTTCGGTTTGATGGTCATCTCCTGGGTCGCGTGCAGGAAGTCGTAGAGGAACTCCCGCTGGAGTTTGAGCAGTTCCTCGCCCGAGAAGATGCCTCGATTGGCGTTACAGAACGCGCCCGAGTAGTCGAAGGCTCTGGGATCGCTCTCGCCGTAGACGGCGATTTTCGAGTAGTTGACGTCCCCCGTGAGTTCGGTCTCGTCCTGGTTTTTCTTGTCCTTCGGCTCGAAGGTCTCGATGGCTTGGCGCTTGTTCTCGTCGGCAGTCAGGCGAACCACCTCGATGTGGTTTTCGAGCACCTGCTGGAGGTCGTCGTCGTAGTAGCTCAGTAGCGCATCCATGTAGAACTCGCTCGCGGGGTCGAGCGATTGCTCGTTCTGGATGGTGTAGGGCGCATCGAGGCGCTCGTTCAGTTCCTCGATGACCCGTTTGCGCTGGTCGAGCGGCAGCAGGACGAGGGGGTCCTGATTCATCGGGCTACGCACCACGTCGTCGGCGGGGTCCTGGTCGGCGATCACGTCACCGAGGTTCGTCCAGCGGAAGGTGTACATCCGCCCGTCCTCGCACATCGTGTAGTCCTCGAAGTACTTCCGCACCTGCCGGTCGAAATCCGACTTCCCAGAGCCGACGGGTCCGAGGAGGAGTTTGATACGCCGTTCGGGACCCAGCCCGCGCGCACCGGATTTGGCCTTGTTGACGAACTCGTGGATGGCCTCGTGTATCTCCCGGCCGTAGAAGGTGTTCTCGCCGTCGTCGAGCGGGTCCTCGGAGGCGAGGTGGTACTCGACGACGCCGGTCTCTTCGTCGTACTCCGAGCCATAGAAGTCGAACATGTCCGCGACGCGCTGGTGGGCGTTGCGGGCAATCGCTGGCTCCTCGCGGAGTTCGTCCAGATACCACTGGAACGTGCGGGCCGTGCGGAGGTCGGTCGGAATCGATGCACGGTACTCCTCGCTGAGCGCTTCGAGCGTGTTGGTGTCGCCTGACATTGTTGTGTCTCTCACGGCCCCGTCGTCGCGCCGGTCGGGGTCGTCGTGGGTGGTCATCCGTTTCGGTCGCGGGCGGCGGTCGATATCGGCGGGCCGTACTGGAGAGCACGTCGTGGCGGCGTCCCGTGGTAGCACAACCCACCAATACTAGTAGGAGGAAGTGGATTGACACCTATAACTGTTGTCCCTACTTCGTCCAGACTCCCCGTTCGCCGTCTCGCCCGACCGCCGAGGACTTGAGCGCTCACCACCGAGAGCGCCCATGAGCGAGTTCGATGCACTCCCGAATTCGTGGACCGTCTGGACGGAGAGCGCCGACCAGTGCGTGCTCGTCTATCGCCCCGACGTCTTCGACAGCCACGAATTTCCCGCGCCCTGCCTGCCGACCATCTATCTGACCCACGGGCGGCGCTCGCGCCGCCCCGGCAGCGAACTCGACCCCGACCCGACCGACCCGTGGTACGTCACGCTGTTTCTGGAACCGGAGGTGAGCCGCGACGCCGAGCGCTTCGACTCGCGGGAGGCGGCCGTCGCAGGGACCATCGCGCTCGCCGAGCGTTTCGCCGACGGCGAGGTCGATTATCGGGACCTCTATCAGGTTCCTCGTGAGGACTACTTCGAAAAACTCGACGAACTCACCCGATAACCCGACCGAGACGTGTTTTTTATTCGCGTTCACGCCCTCGAACCACTATGTCACAGGTCACGCTCATCGGCACGCGCCTCGCCGAGGTCGGTACCGAATTCACCTACGAGGGCGAGGCCAGCGCCTGTGAGGGCTGTCCGTACCGCGAGCAGTGTCTCAATTTGCGAGAGGGCGTGAAGTACCGCGTCACGAGCGTCCGCGAGAACACCCAGACCCTCGAATGTGGTGTCCACGACACCGGCGTCCGGGCCGTCGAGGTCGAACCCGCGCCAGTGATGGCGAACGTCTCACCGAAAAGCGCCTACGCGGGCAGCAAGGCGAGTCTCGAAGGCCCGTGTCCTCATACAGGCTGTCCGAGTCACGAATACTGCGAACCGGCCGGCGCCGAGTTCGACACTGAATACCGAATCCAGGAGGTCATCGGCGACCCACCACACGACTACTGCCATCTCGACCGCGAACTGTCACTCGTCGAGTTCGCACCGTCCGAGGGAGATTAGCCGGGATATTCCGAGCGGTCGCGGTCGTCGCCGGCGGTCGTACCACCGAGGCGTCCGGCGAGTTCCGCGCCGTAACCGAACTCGTCTTCGTAGCCATACGGCGACATCAGCACGGGATAGAACGGCTCATCGGCGACGAGTTCCTCGCCGTCGACGGTCGCGTAGGTCTCGCCGGCGGCGACGCGCTCGAAGTTCGTCGCGGGCACGTCGTAGACCTCCGCCCTGCTCTTGGGGATGAGGTGGGTCAGGCGATACAGCGGCACGCCCTCGCTGTGTGGCTCGCCGCTCGGGAGCGCGCCGAGCGCACCGAGGAACTCCTCGGCGATGGTCGTCGCGTTCTCGGTGGCCCCTTGCGAACCCTGATAGCCACACTCGACCTCGATGACGGGGGCGTGCTCGATGAGTCGTCCCTCGGTGAACGCGCTCGCGTCGACGGCCGCATCGAGGGTGAGATACGGACAGACCGAGCGCGCGAGCGTCAGCGTCTCCTCGGCGAGCACGGCGAAGGTGCCCGTATACGATTGGGTCGAGTGCATCGAGAGGGTCGTACAGCCACGGAGTTCGGCCAGCAGTTCGGCGGCGAGGCGCTCCTCGTGGGCGTCGCTGTCGGGGTCTCCTGGAAACACCCGGTTGAGGTCGGCGTCGACGTAGCGAGTGTTCCGGGAGAGCGCCTCCTCATTGGCAACGATACATTTGACCGGCCGCTCGACTGCCGGCTTCCGCTCGACGAGCCGTTCGACCGCATGCACGCCACACGGTTCGTCGCCGTGAACACCACCGACGACGGCGATTTCCGGCTCGCCGTCGCCCAACTGCTCGATTCGCATCTACCCGTCCTACTCACCCCGTCTTTTTGAGTGCCGCGATACGCCGACAGTGGCTATTCGAGCGCCGCGGCGTACGCGAAATCGACCTGACGCGCAGCCGGCGATTCACCGTCGAGGCGTATCGTCCAGCCCTCCAGCACGCTCGGCTCGTCCAGCGCGTTCGTCAGGACGGTTCGAACGTCGAGCAAGTCCACCCCGTAGAAATCGTTCGGCACGCCGGCGAAGTACTCAAGCGCCGTCCCGAACAGCGAGCGCATGCCCGCATCGTTGCCGGACTGCATCCGGCCGCCGGAGGCGCTTCGCGCCTCGCTGTCCCCGAAGTCGAAGTGTTTGTGCGCGCCCGCGGCGACCTGTACCATTCCGTGGAGGAACCTCGATTCGGTGTTCCCGCGGCCGTAGTTGTACCACTCGTCTTCGAAACAGTCGTGCGAGTCGTGATATTCGCCCACGTTGTAGAGGCGTACGCCGTGGTCGACCGCGCGACGGAGGGTGGCGTGCTCCCACCGACCACCCACGGGTCCGGCCCGCTCGTCGTCGGCAGCCGCCGTCACGCCCGCGTTCCAACCGGTCGGATTCCCGTGCGGCGCTGCCACCGAGGGGTCACGGGTGTGCTCGTCCATATCTCCCCTCCCACGGGCACACGCCTAACGCTTGCGCCGCCGTCCGCAACGCTTTAACGCCAGCCACGTTCAAGAACGACCGCGTGCGAGGGTAGCCAAGTCTGGAAACGGCGGCGGATTCAAGCTCCGCTCCTGTAGAGGTCCACGGGTTCAAATCCTGTCCCTCGCACTCATAAATGAGTGCGGGCAAGATGGAGCGTCTTGCCCTCGCAAACTCTCGTTCCTGATTCGATAGCGGCGGGCATCCTGATACCGCGGGTGAAACGAGTGCCGGAGTCCGTATGACCCAAAGGGTTTTAGTATGTATTTCGAAAGAGTCGTGTGTAACTTCACAGTAGAACAACACCGAGGCTCACATCCAGCGGTAAACACTCACCCTCTCCGGGCCAACTCGTTCTCGGGACCGGATGGTCCCTTCGTCGTCGCTGCCGGTCGTCGCGGGCGCTGTATGGGGTCACTTGCTTCTTCGAGTGGTCTCGTCGGACGGTACCCGGTCAACCGACTCCGACGCCGTCGTCGATACACGCACGATAGAACCCGGATAACATGTCGTAACTCGCAAACCGGAGTTGGAACTGCTACTCGTCGGAAGTGCCGGCCTCCTCCAACACCGCCGCGTCGTAGTCGATGAGGTTTTCGAGGAAACTATCTACCTCTTCGGTCCACTCGATGCGGAACAGCACCCGGCCGTCGAGCGAATCGAGTTTTGCGACGGCTTTGACCGCTGACTCCTCGTCCAACGCCGCCTCGGCCTCCTCGACATCCACCTCCTCGACCCAAAAGTAGGGCAACGGGAGATCACCCGACGGCACTAATTGTTCGAGTTCGATGCGGCTAGCTGGAACGACTCCCATCGTCTGTCCCAACACGAAATCGTCACTCGATACGGAAATATCTGCAATAACGGCACTGACTCTATGAGAATCCTGCTTAAGCCCGAGCGCGTGAAGTAT
>CAZJHA010000128.1:0-6422 GCA_964545755.1 uncultured Halobacteriales archaeon
TCGAAGGGAAACGAACTTAATCGACGCGAAGATACAGGCGTGTGAGCGCCAGTGCTGAGGCGAACGTAGCTCGCCGATGCTTGGCGCACGAGCGAGCAAGGCGAACGTAGGCGCCAGTGGTCTAATGGTAGGACAAGGGCCTTCCAAGCCCTCGGTCGGGGTTCGATTCCCCGCTGGCGCATCACAATCCCCCGTCTCAGCGCTCGTTCCTCCCTTCTGGAAGCCAGCACAGCTCGATGCCGACGTCCGCAGCATCGTCTTCGTCCCCTTCGCCGGTCTCAACCGTCGCAATATGGGGTGTCGGCAGGTGAATTTCCGAGCCATCGCTCGTGACGAGGAGTTCGGTTCCGCCATCGGCGCTCGCAGCTACCTGCTTGAGGTCCTCCACGAGCCGATTGTGGTCGCTCCTCCCGGTGTCCGTTCCGACGACCGGGTCGATGTCGATGTCTCGGCTCCGATTCGAGAGGACGGCGTTGACCGCCGCGCCGACGAGGACGATGAGACCGCTGAAATACAGCCACGTGAGCAACACGAGGATGCCGACGATGACGCTACTGCCGTCGCCGGCCTTGTAGGCGGCGTAGAACTGAAAGACCGAGACGAACGCCACAAGTCCGACGGCAGCCACCGCCACTCCGGGAAGGATCTCCCGGACAGAAACGTCGGCGTCGGGAAAGATGTAGTACATCGGAAAGAGCGTGACAGAGAGCCCACAGACCAACACAACGCGCTCGACGAGCCACGTGGCCGGACCGCCGCCGAGGGCGGTAAGGGGACCCTCGATGCCCCACGCCGCCCCGATGGCCAGTCCGAAGGTGACGAAGACGACGGCGGCGTCGCCGAACTGGTCGCCGATGCTGTTCCGCGACTCGGTGTCGTAGATGGCCGAAAACGCCGTGTCGAGACCACGGAAGATGCGGAGCGCACCCCAGACGAGGACGACGCCACCGAGCAGCGAGACGCCGCTGGTCGCCTCGGCGGCGGTGAGCTGGGTGAGCAGCGCCTCGCTGGCGTTCTCGGTGAGTACTGCTCCGGCGAGGTCGACGAAGACCTCCTCCGGCGGGTTGCCAACGGTCGAGAGGACCGCGAGCACCAACACCAAAAGCGGCAGCAGCGAGACGAAGGCGTGATAGGCGATGCTGCCGGCGATGAACGTCACTTTCTCCGCCCTGAGTTCGTGAACGAACGCGCGGGCCACCGAGACGGCCCGTTTGCGGGTCGACTCCATGCGACGCCCACCGCTCGCGGCCGCAAAAACCATGCGACAGACCTATGCCTTCGAGAGCGGCCATATGCATCAAGCGTCGCGGTGACCTCACCGCCCGACAGCGCTGTGACCCGCTCGCATCAGTCGTTCCACAATACTTATGGCCGCCGCTGGCACTGGTTTATTCGACTCGCTCGTTCAGCATGGAACCCAACACAGGACGGTGGTATCGCGTCACGAGCAGCCTCGGCGCGAGCGTTCTCGTCGCCTGTTCGATTCTGCTGGCGAACCACCCGCTTGTACAGACCGTGCTGACGACGCTCCCGCCGTTCGACCGCCTCAGTCCGACGGTCCTCACGAACGGACGGCTGGTGGTGGCGCTGCTGACGGCGCTCGTGGTGATGGTCGCCGCGCTGCTGGCGCTGTTCAAGCCCCATCCGCGGCGCATTCTCGATACGGTGTCGATCACGCTCCGGCGCGTATTCGGTGGCGCGCTCGCGCTCGCCGCAATCGGCTACTTCGATTACACCTATCGGCTCCCGCGGACGACCCTGTTGCTGACGACGCTGTTTCTCTCCATCGCGCTACCGACGTGGTTCGTCGCCATCCGTCGTCGGCCGGCGGCGACGGTCGAACGGGCAGTGCTGGTCGGCGACGACCCAGCGTCGATGACCGAACTGCTCGGCACGACCGACCTGCCAATCGTCGGTTACGTCGCCCCGGCGATCCGCTACGACGCCGCCGAAGCGCCAGCGGGGTTGGAGGTCGCCGACGGGGGGACGCACGTCCACACACGACTTGACGACATCGAGCGGCTGGGCGGCCTCTCGCGGCTCGACGAACTGCTCGTCGAAAACGACATCGACACGGCGATACTCACCTTCGAGCGCTCGGACCGTGCGGAGTTTTTCGGCGCACTCGCCACCTGCAGCAGCCACGGCGTCACCGCGAAGGTCCACCGCAAACACGCAGACAGCGTACTCACGAGCGGCACGGCCGTCGGCGACCTCATCGACACCGAACTCGAACCGTGGGATTGGCAGGACCGCGTCATCAAACGGGGGTTCGACATCGCATTCGCGCTCGCCGGACTGGTGGTGCTCTCACCGGTCATCTTCGTCATCGCGGCAGCCATCAAACTCGATGACGGCGGCCCGCTCCTCTACGGACAGGAACGGACCGCCGAGTTCGGTCGGACGTTTCGGGTGTTCAAGTTCCGCAGCATGATTCCCGACGCGGAGGCGGCGACCGGCGCGACGCTCAGCGAGGAGGACGCCGGCGGCGTCGATTCGCGTGTCACGCGCGTCGGACGGATCCTTCGACGGACGCACCTCGACGAAATCCCGCAGCTGTGGTCGATTCTGGCCGGGAACATGAGCGTCGTCGGTCCGCGACCGGAACGACCCGAACTCGACGACGATATCGAGACGAACCTCATCGAGTGGCGGCGGCGCTGGTTCGTGAAACCGGGATTGACGGGGCTCGCACAGATATATGAGGTCACCGGCTACGACCCGGAACGAAAACTCCAGTACGACATACAGTACATCAACGAACAGTCGTTCTGGTTCGACCTCCGAATCGTCGTCCGACAGGTGTGGCTCGTGCTGAGTGACCTCTACGAGACGGTCGGCACTCGTTGACCGCTGGCTCGGAATCTTCGACATCGAACCGCACTAGCCTGCTCTCGACATCGTTCGAACCGTCATCATCGATTGGGAATATATACCAAACCCACATGATAGACTAGTATTGATACACCGGAAACCCTTTTATAACGGCCTCACGAAGCCAGAGTAGGCGGTTCGTCTAGTCATGAAAGAACACGAACTCATCTGGCGGATCGCGGGCGGTTCCGGCGACGGAATCGACTCGACCAGCCAGAACTTCACCAAGGCACTGATGCGCACGGGACTCGACGTCTTCACACACAGACACTATCCGTCACGGATTCGCGGTGGCCATACCTACGTCGAGGTGCGCGCCGCCGACCACGCGGTGAAATCCCGTGGCGACGGCTACAACTTCCTGCTCGCGCTCGGGGACAGTTTCGCGCGCAACCCACAGGAAAGCGGCGAGGCCTACTACGGCAACGAGGAGGTCAAGCCGCTCACCGAGAACTTGGACGACCTCCGGGAGGGCGGGGTCATCGTCTACGACGAGGGCCTGCTCGACACCGACGAGATCGCCGAGTTCGACGAGCGCGTCGAAGAAAACGACTGGCACGTCTACCCGCTCGACCTCAGAGGGCTGGCACGCGAGCACGGCCGCGAAATCATGCGCAACACGGCCGGTGTGGCGGCGACGGCCGCGCTCATCGGAATGAGCACTGATATATTCGAGGAGCTGATGAGCGAGTCGATGAGCGGCGAGATGCTTGAGACCAACGTCGAGGTGCTCGAACAGGCCTACGAGCAGGTGGACGACATGGAGTTTACCCACGACATCGAAGTCCCGACGGGCAGCCACGACGAGGAACAGGTCCTGCTCAACGGGAGTCACGCGGTCGCCTACGGCGCGCTCGACGAGGGCTGTCGGTTCATCGCGGGCTATCCGATGACGCCGTGGACGGACGTGTTCACCATCATGACCCAGCACCTCCCCGCGGTGGGCGGCATCTCCGAGCAGGTCGAAGACGAGATCGCGGCGGCGTCGCTCGCCATCGGCGCGTCCCACGCCGGCGTCAAAGCCATGTCCGGTTCCTCGGGCGGTGGCTTCGCGCTGATGAGCGAACCACTTGGATTGGCGGAGATGACCGAGACGCCGCTGGTGCTCGTCGAGGCGATGCGAGCAGGTCCCTCGACGGGAATGCCGACCAAGCCAGAACAGGCGGACTTGGAGCACATCCTCTATACGAGTCAGGGCGACTCGAACAGAGTGGTCTTTGCGCCCGGCACAGTACAGGAGGCCTACGAACAGTCCCGCGAGGCGTTCCGGGTCGCCTACGAGTACCAAATCCCCACTGTCATCGTCATCGACCAGAAACTCTCGGGAGAGCTGGCGAGCCTGCCCGCGAGTCACTTCGACCGCGAGCCGAACGCCGACCTCGGGAGCGTCCTTACCGAAGAGGAAATCCAAGAGGCTTCCCACCACGCCTCGGGGACGTTCAACCGCTTCCAGCACGACCCCGAAAACGGCGTCAGCCCGCGCACGATTCCGGGCCAGAAGGACGGGCGCTTCCTCGCTTCGGGCAACGAACACACCCCACAGGGCCACATCGAGGAGGACCCCGACAACCGGGTCGCGCAGGTCGACCGCCGCACCCGCAAGCTCGAAACCATCCGCGAGGACCTCGATGAAAGCGACCGCTCCAACCAGACCCCGTATGGCCCGGAAGAGGCCGATTATGGGATTTTGGTCTGGGGCAGTCAGCAAGGAACCGTCGAGGAGGCCGTCGACAGGCTGAACGACCAGGGGTATTCGGTGAAGGCACTCGGCGTGAGCGACCTCATGCCATACCCGAAAGCCGACATGACCGAATTCCTCGAATCAGTCGACGATTGTCTGGTGGTCGAGATGAACATCACCGCACAGTTCCGTGGATTGACGCAGAAGGAACTCGGACGGTTCGGCGAGAAGATGTCGAGCCTCCTCAAGTACAACGGCAACCCCTTCGAACCGGCCGAAATCGTCGAGGGGTTCGAGATTCAAGTCAACGGCGGCGACGAACCACCGACCGCACAGACGCGCATCGAACCGGCGGCAGGTGATTAAGCTATGAGCAAATCATTCAGTGCAATCGGCGCGGCGGCACAGGACGACGACATCGACCGCGAGGCGTTCACGCCGGGTATCGAGCCGCAGGCGACGTGGTGTCCGGGCTGTGGCGACTTCGGCGTGCTCAAGGCGCTCAAGGGCGCGATGCCCGAAGTCGGCCGAACGCCCGACGAGACGTTGCTGGTGACGGGCATCGGCTGCTCCGGTAAGCTGTCGAGTTACTTCGAATCCTATGGGTTCCACTCGATTCACGGGCGCTCGCTGCCCGTGGCACGGGCCGCGAAACTCGCCAACCCAGGATTGGAGGTCATCGCGGCGGGCGGCGACGGCGACGGCTACGGAATCGGTGGAAATCACTTCATGCACACCGCCCGCGAGAACCACGACATGGCCTACATCGTGTTCAACAACGAAATCTTCGGGCTGACGAAAGGGCAGACCTCCCCGACCAGTCCGAAAGGTCACAAGTCGAAGACCCAGCCCCACGGCTCGGCCAAAGACCCCGTGCGGCCGCTCTCGATGGCGCTGTCGGCCGGCGCGTCGTATATCGCTCGCACAGCGGCAGTGAATCCCCGACAGGCGACCGAGATTCTCGCCGAGGCGATGGAACACGACGGGTTCGCCCACGTCGATTTCCTCACGCAGTGTCCGACGTGGAACAAGGACGCCAAACAGTACGTCCCCTACACCGATGTGCAGGACTCCGAGGACATCGAGTTCGACATCCACGACCGCCGTGAGGCGGCGGAGATGATGCACGCGACCGAGGACAAACTCTACGAGGGCGAGGTGCTCACGGGCCGGTTCTACGTCGACGAGGACCGTCGTTCCTACGGCGAGGAGAAGCGTGCGACGGGCGAGATGCCCGAACAGCCGCTGGCCGAGCGCTACTTCGACGAGAGCTACGACTGGGAGCGCAGCTACGACCTCCTCGACGCTCACAAGTAGGCCCACTGACCGGGAGCAACGATGGTTTCCGATTCGGAAGATATTTTTTCACCGACGCCAACTAGGAGTCATGAGCGCGGACTCCACCGAAGACCGCATTCTCGCCGTCTTGGAGGAGGATGCGCAGGCCTCGTATGCCGACATCGCAAACCGGGCGGAGGTATCGAAACCCACAGTTCGCAAGTATATCGACAAACTCGAACGCGACGGCGTCATCACCGGATATTCGGCCGATATCGACCCGAAGAAACTCTCCGGACGCTCGATAGCGCTCGTCGGCATCGAGGTCGAGAGCGGTCGCTACGTCGAGGCGACGCGTGCCATCGGAGACCTCGACGAAATCGAGACGCTCTACAGCTCCAGCGGCGACCACATGCTGATGGCCGAAATCCGTGCCGAAGACGGCAACGCCGTCGGCAATGTCATCGCCGATGACATCCTCCCCATCGAGGGCGTCACCGCCGCCCATCCCTCCTTCTTGCAGGAACGGCTCAAATAGTACCTTATTACTTCGTCAGGTGCGCGAGCGGAGCGAGCGCACCGCTCCTCG
>CAZJHA010000129.1:0-6306 GCA_964545755.1 uncultured Halobacteriales archaeon
TGAATCAGCAGACGGCGGCACGATAGTAGACGCGATCAATTACCGAACAGGGTCATACGAAATCTTACGGCTGAACAATTGGGTGCTACTCGCCCTTCTTCAAGCTCCGTTCATCAGTCGTCACCAGTAGGTATGTTGGTATCAGTATCCCAGTTAAGGAATCCATCACGGTGTGCGCGCCGGGCAAGCGTTGGCCGGTAAACCCACGCGTTCAGCACCACGATGGGTATCATCGAGACGCCCACCACCGCGTAGCCGACGTGGAGGTTCGGGAGCAGCGTCGAAGAGTACACCAGCGGGTAGACGATGCCGCCAACCGTGCCGATACCACCGACGACGCCCGAGACCGCACCCGAACTGTTCGGGAACATCGCAGGCACCTGCGCGAAGATGGCTCCCTCGGCGAACGCACACGCCATCCCGACGAGAAAGCCCGCGCCGACCGCGAACAAGACGGTTTCTGAAAGCCCGGCGAGCGTCATCACGACCATCGCCACCACGATGAACGATAGTGCCACGAACGTCCACTGTTCACGGTAGCGACCCTCGAAAACCGGGAGGATGTTCCGTTCGCGCCGCGCGAGCACGTCGCTCACGTACCCGCCCAACGGGCGCAGCAGTCCCGCCGCAAGCGAGAACGTCGCTGCGAACGTGCTCGCCAGCACGAGGTTGCTCGTCCCGAATCCCTCGCGGTAGTAGGTTGCGAGCCAGCCGTTCATCGAGAGTTCGAGGCCGAAACTCATCACGTATGCGAGCGCGAGCACCACGGTCCCGTACCGGGTGGCAGTGTGAACCCATTGTTTCAGTGTGGCACTCTCGGCAGTTGCCTGCCGGCGCTCCTCGGTTGCGGCGGCCTCACCGAGGCTGTAGTAGATGATCGCCATCAGCACCGAGACAACGCCCGTGTAGAAAAACGCCGCCCGCCAGTTCGCCTCAAACAGCGGGCCGCTCCAGCCCGGCCCGAACACGCGTGGGAGGATAAGCGCGCCGCCCGCAGCTCCGGCGTTGCCGACGCCGGCATAGATGCCCTCGGCAGTCCCGAGACGCTCTTCAGAAAACCACTCCGAGACGTGCTGGATGCCGATAACGAACGTGATGCCCGCGGTGGCGACGATGAGCCGCATCACGAAGAAGAGCGCGTAGTCTTGGGCGAACGCGCTCGCCATCGAGAACACGCCGACATAGCCGAGCACGATGGCGAACACGGTGGGAGCGCCGTACTTATCCGACAGCCAGCCGGTCAGTATCCGTCCGAACGGCGCGAGCCAGATGTTCGCGCTCGCCAGCACGCCGATTTCCGCGAGCGACAGCCCAAATTCCTCAGCCATTGGCCCAGTGAAGGGTGCGAAGGAAAACCAGATCAGAAAGGAGAGGTTGAATCCGATGGTGGCGAGCACGAGCGTCCGCCATTTGGTCATCCGAACGAGGGTCACTGACGCACCTCCGCAGGGTGGTCGGCGGGTGCGCTCAACCGCTCAGGGTCGCTCTCACCCGATGTGGATTCGCTCTCACGCTCGGGCGCGACAAGACGCACCGCACACTGTTTGTAGTTCGGTTCGTCCGAATCAGGGTCGGTGGCGGGAATCGTGAGGTGGTTCGTCATAGGGTGGTGAATCGGCAACCAGACCATCTCTTCGGGGATGGTCTCGTCCGGTTCGACGCGTACCGATACCGATGCACGCCGGGATTCGACGGTCGCCCACATCTCGTCGGCATCCGTTTCGAGAGCGTCGGTGGCAGCGAGCGTCGCAGGATTGACGCGTGCAGTGAGGTTGTCCGGTTCATCGGGCACGGTCCGCGTCCGCACGCCCGTGTTGTAGCCGTCGGATTCGCGCGCAGTCGTGAGCGTCAGCGGGTAGTCGTCACTGGGTGGTTCGGGAACGCCGTCGTGCTGGCCGGTCGAAAACCGTGCACGGACAGATGATGTCAGAAATCGCCATTCCTGCCCCTCTCCTGAGGATTCGCTGCCAGTCGCTGCCGCTTCGTCGTCAATAGATTCATAGTAGCGATAGCCGCCGGACGAGTCTTCGTCCGATGCGGGCCAGCGCACGGCTCGTTCCCGTTCGAGGCGGTCGTAGGTGATGCCCGAACAGTCGGCATCGGTGCCGGCCGTCAGCGCAGTGAACTCCGCGAAGAGTTCTGCTGGACCGCGAACGTCGAACAACTCTGGAGCAAGCCGGTCCGCAAGCGCCGTGATGATCGCGAGGTCGCTTCTGACACCCGCGGGCGTGTCAGTCGCCGGCCGGACCCGCGAGACCGTTCGCTCCATGTTCATCACCGTTCCCGCGGACTCGCCCCACGTCGCCGCCGGCAGCACTACATCCGCCAGCTCGACGGTTTCGCTCCGGAACGCGTCCTGCACCACGAGAAACGTGTCGTCGAGGCGGTCGCGGACCGTCATCGCGTCGGGAAGTCCCGCGACCGGGTTGGTCGCAACCGTCCAGAGCGCGTCGAGTGGTCCGTCGTCAAGTGCTTCCACGATACCGACCGGGCCGGGACCGGCATCGTCGGGCAGCCGCTCGGGAGAAATTCCCCACGTGTCAGCGACGGTCGCCCGCTCGTCGGGGGCGTCGAACGCTCGGTGGCCGGGCCACGTTCCCTTCGAGGAACACACCCGGGTTCCCATGGAATTCGCCTGTCCGGTCAGCGAGAACGGGCCGGAGCCGGGCCCCATGTTTCCGGTCGCCAGACAGAGGTCGATGAGCGCCGCCGCCGTCGCGGTCCCCTGCGTGCTCTGGTTGACACCCATCCCCCAGTACAAAAGCGTCGGGTCGGTGAGTGCATCCACGAGCGTATCGACCGTCCCGAGGGGGACGCCAGCGGTCGCGGCCGCCGCAGTGGCTGCCGGAAGCTCCGAGAGAAGTGCATCGAACCCGACCGTTGCGCGCTCGATGAATCCTGTATCGAGGCTGTCGCGCTCGACCAGCCGTGCGAGAACTGCGCGCGCGAGTGCGAGGTCTCCACCGGGGTCCGGTTGGAGATGTGTGTCCGCGAACTCGGCGGTTTCCGTCTCGACAGGATCAATGACCACAAGCTGACTGTCTGATTCGTTTGCACTCCCGTGCATCCAGCGGAACATGACTGGATGCGCGACCGCGGGGTTCGCACCCCAGATGAGGTGGGTACGTGCGTCAGGGATATCGTCGTACGTACACGGCGGCGCATCGCTCCCGAAGGCGTCGTAGTAGGCTGTGACCGCACTCGCCATGCAGAGAGTAGTGTTCGCATCGTAGTAGCGGGTGCCGAAGCCGCCGCGGGCGAGCTTGCCGAGTGCGTACGCCGCCTCGTTGGTCTGCTGGCCGCTGCCGAGCACCCCAATCTCGTCGTCAGTACGTTCCAGTCTCTGTTCGAATCCCGTGACAACACGCCCGAGTGCGACATCCCACGTCGTGGGAAGCAATTCCTCACCCTTCCTGACGAGCGGCTGGGTCAACCACTCGCCGTCGGGATCGCCGCTCTCACGGATACCACGCGGGCACGCCTGTCCGTTGTTAACCGGATGAGACACGTCTCCCTGAACCGAAGCGATGCCGTAGCCGATATCGACGCCCTCATGGATGTGTCCACAGCCGACCGCGCACCGCATGCACGTGGTTGGCACTGGCTCACTCATCGGTCACTCCGTCGGTGTCCGCACGCGGTCACGCGCGCTGTAGTCCGTTGCGAGCTCCGGTGCGACATCCATCGGTGCCACAGGCACCGCGCCGACCGGGCGGGAGTCCTCAGTCATCGCTCCTCATTGGAGTTCCGTCAGGGGTGGTCGGCGCGGGACTCTCACCGTCGGCGAACGGATACCACGACTGTTTGGCGTCAGTCAGGCAGGGGTCGTCGTAAGTAGTCTCCGCGGGTTCAGCGAGTTCGATGATCGTCTCATGACCCGTCGCCTCAACCCACTCGCGGAACGTTTGGCTTTCATCTCGGAGGGCGGCGAACGCTTCGAGGAGGTTCTTGAGCATGCCCGGCACTTGGTCGGCGGGCACCCGTTGGCGAACCCACTCAATGAACTGGGGTTCAGTGCCGATACCGCCGCCGACGCCGACATCCATCGCCTCGACCATCTCGCCGTCCTTCCGAGCGCGCATCCCCTGCAATCCGATGTCGGCGGTCAGCGCCTGTCCGCAGTCGGCGGTACAGCCCGAGAAATGGATTTTGAGCTGTGAGAGGTCTTCCGGCATCTCGACGTTAGCATTGAGCCATCGGAGCATCACCGCCATGCGGACCTTAGTTTCGGTCAACGCGAGCGAACAGAACTCGGTTCCCGTACAGGCCATCGCGCCCCGCGTGAACAGACCGGGGTCGGGCGAGTGGGTATCGAGCAGCGGTTCGGCGAGCAGATAATCGAGATTTGCCTCCGGAACGTCCATCAACAGCGGGTTCTGCCGGCGCGTGAGTCTAACCTCACCGCTGCCGTACTCGTCGGCGAGGTCGGCAAGTTCGATTGCCTCCACCGCAGGCACCCGTCCGACCGGGGTACTCAGCCCCACGTAGTAGCGGCCATCGGCCTGTTCGTGGACACCAACGTGGTCGTGATTGCCGCGGTCGGTCGGTTCGCCAGCGTTGTAGGTGTATCTATCGCGGAGGTTCGTCCCCGCGGATTCGAGCGCGAACTCGGTTCGCTTAACCAGTGCTTCGCGGATGGCGTCGGTGCCCCAGTCGTCAACGAAAAAGCGCGCGCGGTTCTTGTTGCGATTCTCGCGGTTGCCCTCCTCGTGGTAGAGTTCGACGAATGCGCGTACGAGGTCGTACGCATGGTCCGGTTCCACAAAGACGTTGAGCGAGCGCGCCCGGCGTGGCTCGCGCCCACCGAGACCACCGCCGGCACGAAGATTGAATCCTCGGACCGACTCGCCGCTGATGAGCTTCCGCGCGGGTTCGAGCGCCACGTCATTGATGGAATCCTGCGCACAGCCCTCCCTGCAGCCTGTGACGCTGATGTTAAACTTCCGCGGCATGTTCGCGAGTTCGTCGTCACCGCGAAGGTTTGCCTGAATCCGGTCCAACAGCGGTCGCGTTTCGACGTACTCGTGGGCATCCTTTCCGGCGACCGGACAGCCAGAGATGTTCCGCATCGTATCTCCGCCCGCCGACCGGCTGGAAACGCCGACGGCTTCCAGCTTTTCCCAAATTTCGGGTACGTCTTCGAGTTTGATCCAGTGGAGTTGCACCGACTGGCGGGTCGTGAAGTCGATCCACCCATTGCCGAACTCCGGGCTCTCAACCGGGCCGGTGGCGTACTCGCGTGCGACCTCGCCGATGGCGCGCAACTGACCGGGTTTGAGAACCCCGCCGCAGTTGGTCAGCCGCATCATGAAATAGCTCTCCTGACCCGTCCGCTGGTGGAAGACGCCCCAGAACTTGAACCGCGAGAACCACTTCTCGCGCTCGTCGTCGGGAATCGATTCCCAGCCGGACTCGGCGAATTCGAGGAGTTTTTCGCGCACTTCGTCACCGTACAGGCCGTCTTTCCAGTCTTCTTTCTTATTGCTCATTATCGACAGTCCCTTTCTTGCTTTTGGCCACTTTTTCGCCGATCACCTGTTCAAGCATCTCGTTTTTCACGTCAGAGGTTACTGTATCATGTACAGATAAACCTATCCATTGACATTGTACAATTATAGTTCCGATTAAGGTACATCCGCCCGGTTTAATATGAAGTGCACTATGTCTAAGGTCGTAATATGTTATCTCATTTCCATTTATAGTATAGCTGGACGATAGACCGGAGCAACGAGTTCCTGGACACATAGTCGGATCAGCATCTCTCGGGGATGGAACCGGTCAAGAAACGCGATATAGATGGAACATGTCTTCCCGATCAACACTATTTCCTGAACAATCTTTTCGAAAGTAAACGGCTCGGCAACTATGACTCACCTAGCTATCGGTTCGCGCGCGACGCTCAGGCGCGAAATCGATGAAATTCCTCATGGACAGACGTGTGGTTTCAAACGTATAGACACTCAATTTCTGGCCAGAGTACAACCTTATAGTAATAATATCCCATTGGAAACCTCACGCCTGTATACTATTCTGATTATAAATGCTCGATTGTAAACTCTAACCTTTATGTACTTCCGTTGGTTGATCCTCTATCGTGATTCGGATGACGAACACTGGAAAAAGATGCGAAAACATGGACGAATGGAAATCAGGTAGAAAAACCATCGAGGTGTGCATCGAATGATAAACGTATTCCTGCAGTCGGGGGTGGACCTCGAAGCACTGGCCAGTGGCGTCAACAACCTCTGGGTGCTCACCGTGACGAACGTCTCCGGTCGGGGCAGCCAGCCGGTCAAGAAAGGCCAA
>CAZJHA010000130.1:0-6277 GCA_964545755.1 uncultured Halobacteriales archaeon
GCGGCGATGGCGATGTTCCGGATGTTCTCCGGGTTGTCCATCAGCCGCTCGCACTCTTGGACGATCTTCTTGCGTCGGCCCATTATGCGAATTCGTACCGGAAGGAGGGTCAAAAGGGTAGTGTTTCGCGTGAGCGAGTGGAACCAGAGAACGCGAAGCTCGATGGACGAACGTCGTGAGTCCATCGGTGTTTCCACCGAGCGACAGCGAGGCGGACGTTCGTCGCGAGCGCAGCGAAACGACGGTGTTTCGCCGGGGCGGGCGACAGCGATACCATGCCGTATCATTGAACGGCACCGCGCCGGCACAAGAATCATACCGTCTCGACCCTTGTGAGACGAACACATGGACGTTCGCGTGCATTCACCCGGCCCGACCGACCCGTTCCTCGGGGCGCGGGACCTCTTCACGACCGAACACGACCTCACCCTCCCCGTCGACGTCCACATCCGCGACGACCCCGACTCGCGGACGTGGAGCGCCCACTACGACGACCGCCATGTTCTCAACATCTCCCGACAGGCCACGACCAGCGCGATGGCGCGCCCGCTTGCGCTGCACGAATATGCCCATATGCGCCGATACGAACAGTCCCATCCGTCTCACACCCAATCGACCGAGGAAGCACTCTCGCTCGCGCTCGCGGGCCACTCGGTCGAGCGCCGGCGGCTCGTCCACTGCCATCAGATAGCGAACCACATGAAGGACATCTACGCCGACGACATCACCTTGAGTGTGGGGCCGGCCGACAGGCTGGTGGCCTTCCTCGAATCGAGCCTCGCGGGCGCGCTCGCCGATAGACCCGTGGACCCACCCCGTTGGAGGCGGCTGACGCCGGCTGCCGACCCCGAAATCACGGCGGTCAACGCGGCCTTCGCGCTCGCGTTGCTCGAACGCCACGACTGCATCGGGAGCGACCACCGTCTCTACGACCTCGCCCACGCCGCCGCCGACGACGCTCCCGAAACTGACCTCACGGCGTTCAAACACCGTTTTCGGGGACTCGTTGCCGACCCCGACGAGAGCCAGTATCGAAAGGCGCTCGTCGATGTGACCCGCGAGTACGCGCTGCCGACCGGCTACGCCGCCGACTGACGGCCCGGCCGCGGGCGCTACGCCCCGGCGGTTTCGTTCCCGTCAGAGTCACCGGCCGGGAACTCGTTGACTGGAACGGTTGTTCGGTCGGTCGTGGATGATGTGGTCGCGGGCGATTCGGTCATCGTTGGCGTCGTTGCGGTCGGTTTCACCTTCGTCCGTTGGGTCGTTGACTCCGGTCGTTCGGTCGTCGTTTCCTCGATGGTCATCACGATCTGTGTCACCGGTTGGCCAGTGGGCGTTGTCGGCGTCGAAACGCCGGTCGAACCCCCATCGCCGCTCGGCGCGCGCCCCTCGGTCGGGCCACCGGTATCGAGCGCACCCATTACGAGCGGGTAGGCGACCGCGCCAGCGACGACCACCAGCACGGCTGCCAGTACGACCGTCACGACCGTCTTGGTGGTCCCATCGAGCGGCATTCGACCGGTCGATGAGGAATCGGTCCCGTCGGCCGTCCCGAAGCGCCGCTCGGAGTCGTTCTCCGTGGTCTCGGACGACCCGAACAGCGATTCGTCCTCGTCGTCACCGAAGACGAAGCCATCGTCGTCGCTCATCCGTTCCTCCGATACCACACGAACGATGGGCGGCGAACTCCGAACTCACTCGGCACGGCCATCGATTGCGGTCGGTCGCGCGGGGCCTTAGGTGTCCGCCTCGGGCTGCCACGCATAACAGAGGTTGCCGCCGAGTATCGAGCACACCACCCCGAGAACGGCCCCGAACGGCGTCCCGACGAGCGAGACGACGACCGAGACGACACCAGCCACGCCGAGCAGCCCCGCGAGTGGGGGTTTGGCGAGCGCGAAGACGCCACAGAGAAAGGTTCCCGTGGCCGCGACGAGCGCAAGCGCCGAGGGAGTGGCCCGAGCGAAGGTAATCCCTGCCGAGAAGATCACCACGAGTGCGACGGTGACACCCCCAAGCGCCAACAGCAGGCCGCCGAGAAACGGCCTCGACGCTCGCCACTCGCCGAACCGTGCTCGATGGACCGACAGCTGCGAGCGCCGAGCGGCGCTCATGGTCGTTCCAGCCGGTCGCTCGTCAGTTCGAGTCCCCCGATGAGCGACGAACCGTTCGTGGTGGTCGTCTGCTGGGTGGTCGTGGTCGCCTCGGTCCCCGTCGCCTCGCTTGCGGCAGCTCCTGCGGTCGGTGTCGGCGATTCGGTTGCGGTTGGTGACGATGTACTTGGCGTCGTGGTGGTCGCCGATGTAGCGTCGTCCGACGATGTCCCGGTAGGCGTCGCGGTCGCAGTCGTTTCTTCGGGCGTCGTGTTCGTCGCTTCAGTCGTCTCCTCGGGTATCGGGGTCGTTTCGTTCGTTGCATCGCCGGCCGTCGTGTTCGTGGCCGTTTCGTTCGCGTCGGCGGTCGCCGTCCCGGCTGTCGAGCCGTTCGCGGTACTGGCCGAAGCGTTCGCCACGCTCGTCGAGGCGGTGGTTGCGTTGGCAGATTCGTTTGCCCCGACGACCGTGATGGTTCCGGTGGCGGTGCTCTCGCCTGCGATGACGCTATGGTCGTACGTGCCGGCATCCAGTCCGGCCGTTCCGAGCTCCTCGAACGTGACGGTCGTCTCGTTGTCGGGACCGAGCGTGACGTTTTGCCGGGCCAGCGTCTCGCCGGCACGGCGGTAGGCGACGGTCGTCTCGTCCTCGATGTAGCCCGCGTTCGTCACGGTCGCGTTCACGTCGTAGGTCTCGTTCCGTTCGACCTCGGCGGGAGCCGCGAACTCGCTGACCGTGACGTTGTTCGTCGTCATGTTCGGGCTGACGACGCCCTCGTCGGTCAGCAGCGCGAGCGCATTTGCGGTGAACAGGTCCAGTACCGGCTCGACCGGGTTTCTGGTACACTCCGGCGTCCCGGAGACACTCGTCGACTTCGTCCCGGACTGCATTGTGAGTTCGAGGTCGTCGATGGTTATCGATGACGCGCGTAGCGTGTGCGTGTTCGTCACCACGTTGCTGGCATCGATGGGCGGGCCGGGCAGCGGGCCGAGGTCACCGACCGAAAACAGGAAGTCCTGTCCGGGACAGGTCGACCACTTCTCCCGTGCCGCCGGGATGACGACCGGGTCGACGCCGATGCCCAGCCGGCCGAAGTACGCCTCCGAAGCCGTCAGCGACAGCCCGTTCGGGGCCGACGCCGACGACCCCTCGATGGTGAGGTGAGATGGTCCGCTCGGACCGCCACGGAAGTTCTTGTAGACGGTCATCCCCTCGATGTTCACGTCGCTTTTGAATCCGAACTGTCCCGCCGAGACGCTCTCGCGGTTCGAGGTGTCGGTCGTGACGTTCTCGTGGTTGAACCCGCTGCCGGAGAACTCCTCGGCGATGACGACGGTCCCATCGATGCTCTCCTGCTCGGGAAAGTCGCGGGCCGCCGCCATCATGAGGGGTTGGGCGAACGCGCTGAGGACGACCACCGAAACGAGCAGGAGAGCAACCGATGCGGTTCGTCCACCCGCACCGCCGCCGTCGGCACTCACCGCACGCTGCACGCGCGAGCGCGTGCCGAACAGTCCGTCGTCGGTACTCTCGGTGTCCGTCTCGTCGTCGGTGAACTCGAAATCGTCCTCGGTCGTCTCACCGCCGGAGCCGCCCTCACCCTCGTCGTCTTCGTCACGCCACGCATAGCAGAGCACGCCACCGATGATGCCGAGGGCGGTACCGACGAAAAAGCCCCCGAGAGCGCCGTACAGCGAGAATATCGAGAACACGACGCCGAAGATGCCGAAGATGTCGGCGTTGCCGGGTCGGGTGAGCGCGAAGATGCCACACAGGAAGACCAGCGCGGCGAATAGGAGTCCAATCGGCGAGAGCGTCTCGCCGATGAGGATGGTATCGGGCGCGATGTTGATGGGAATCCACGCGATGACCAGCGACGCCAGCACCAACAGCGCGCCGCCGGCGAACGGCCGGCCGCGACGCCAGCGGTTGAACCGCGCGCGTCGCTCACTGACCGCCCCATTGTCGCCCGACCCCGAGCGTGTCATTTCGACCATTCTGTGTGTCGTGGTGGAAAAGCGTATCGTCCGCCTTAGCTGAGCGTGACGTCGCCGTCGTCGGTGTAGTCGCCGTCACCGTTGGCGTCGTACTCGGTGGCGAGCGTGATGCCCGGAATCGAGATCTCGTTCACGGCCTGATAGTGGGCCCGAATCGTCGCGTTCTGGAGGACGATACCGGGGTTCGAGGCGTTCGAGAGGTCGAGGGTCTTCGGTCCGCCCGTCGCACCGTCGACACCCTCACTGCGCTGCTCGGCCGTCGAGGGGGCGACCTGCTTGAACGAGTCGCTGTACTCGGCGTTCTCCTCGTCTATCAGCAGTCCGTTGAACGTCGAACTCGACGCTTGGAGCTTGCTCTGTTTGACGAGCAGCGAATCGGCCGTCACGGTGTCGGTACTCGTAATCACGATGCGTGCGTTGCCGCCGATGGCCGGCACGTCCTCGAACTCCTTGGTGAGTTCGAGACCGTCGATCTCGACCGCCGAGAACTCCGCGGTCGCGGTCGGGATGCCCTCACGTTCGCTCGTGTCCGAGACGCCCGGATAGAGGTACAGGTCGTCGCCCCGGAGTTCGTCGGCTTGAATCGTGAACCCGCCGACGCCGCTGAGCGGTGCGGCGAAAGCCATCCCGCTGCTCACGATGAGCATCGCCACGAGCGCGACGACGCCGAACGAGACCGCTGTCCCCTTTGCCAAGACTTTCTTATCGTACATTGTGTATCATCCTGTTGTTTACCGTCGAGTGCGCTCGCCTGAACGGCGTTGACCTCGATGTGCCACCGTCATCGGTGACTCGCCACACACGCCGACCCCGACGGGATATCCGCGTGGTGGTTCCTGCGTCGGTCGACACCCCGCACTACGACACCGTCCATGACACCCGGACTAATCATACCCATGCCCGTGACTGTTCCGCCCGCTATACACGGCGGTTTATATAATGGTCGTCACTACCGGTTCGCTGCCCCGTCGAACGTAGTGAAACGAAACGGAACGAAACAGTCCGAACGGTTAGCGTGCGGCGGCCGCGACGCGCTCTTTTTCCTCTTTCTGGTTGATGGCATACGTCTGGACGTCGTAGTTCGCCGCGCCGGTGAGCTGGTCGGCGAGCGCCTCGTGGGCATCGGTCGGCGACTTGAACGAGGCGCTGTGGGTGCCCTCGGCGATGAACATCAGCGCTTGGTCGACGCGACGTTGCGGGGCGACGTCGACGGCCTGCGGAACGGAAATCCCACCGTATTTCAGTCTGACCGTTTCCTCGCGCGGGGCGGCGTTCTCGACGGCGCTGACGAGCACCTGCACGGGGTTGTCATCGACGCGCTCGGCCACGAGGTCGAAGGCGTTGCGGACGATGCGCGTGGCCTGCTGTTTCTTGCCCGTGTTCTCCTCGGTCTGCATCAGCCGGTTGATGAGTCGCTCGACGATGGAGATCTCGCTCTTCTGGAACTGCTTGCCGGCGTGACGGCCCATCGTGTGCTCGACCGGCGTGACAGTGATGTAGCGTTCGGTGCTCGGGTCGTCGTAGCTGATGCCCGTCACGTCCCAGCGCTCGAACAACTTCGCTCCGGTGGTCTCCTCCCCGCCGGCGGGCTGGTCCGGCTCGGGGGCTTCGCTCTCGCTCATCGGACTGGCTTCTCCGCGTTTCCGCGCACGAGTTCGATGAGCGAGACGCCGTTGACCTTCTCGACCTTGTAGTTCACCGCCGAGAGGTCGCCCATCGCACGGCCCTTCGCGCCGCCGATGCCCGCGATGGTGACCTCGTCGTGTTCGTCGATGAAGCTGATTGCGCCGTCGCCCGGACAGAAGGCAGTCACCTGCTTGCCGTTCTTGATGAGCTGGACTCTGACGCATTTTCGAATCGCCGAGTTGGGCTGTTTGGCTTCTATCCCTACCTTTTCGAGGACGATACCCCGGCCCTGCGGCGCGCCTTCGAGCGCGTCGGTTTTCTCCTTCAGCCCGCGGGCGCGACGGGCGTACTTCGAGTCGGACCACCGATGGTTCTGGCGGTCCTTTTTGAGTTTCCGCGCTGCGTACTTGCCGTTGGCCATATGGCCTGTTTATCCGATGGGCATACTTATGCCTCCCGTTTCGGGCCGTGGATTGGATTCGGTATCGCTGTCGTGGGGAGGTTCGTGGTGCGGTGCAGTAACGGTCTCTCGTCGTCATCAGTTTTCACGCCTTGCGGTAG
>CAZJHA010000131.1:0-4274 GCA_964545755.1 uncultured Halobacteriales archaeon
AAACCCTGCATCTCAGAAGCCGAGTGTGGAGATGTGGTTGAATGCTGATCTGTCTGCCACACTCGGTAATCGACCATTAAAACTCAGTTGTAAAAAGCATTCTGGCTGTTCTTTGAACCTGGATTAGATTACCGCACTTCTTTGTCTGAAGAGCCTAGCTGTGAACGGTTCGCATTTATCGGTGACCGTTCGGTATTCTATCCATGAACTACTGCGGCGCAATCGTCGATCTCGACGGGACCGTCTATCGCGGCCAGTCGTTGGTGCCGGGCGCGCGACGCGGTGTCGAAGCGCTCCGCAACGCCGGCGTCGATATCTGCTTCTTCTCGAACAACCCGACGAAATCCCGGGAAGCGTTCGCCGACCGCCTCGCCGGAATGGGGCTGACGGTCGCCCCGGACGCCATCGAGTCGGCCGCCACCGTCACCGCCGAGTACCTTGCCACCGAACACGCCACCGACCGGATTTTCCTCGTCGGCTCGTCGGGACTACGCGCACAGCTCGAAGAGGCAGGTCTCGCGCTGACCGACGACCCCGTGGCCTGCGACGTGCTCGTCGCCTCCTACGACCACGGGTTCGACTACGACGACATGACCGACGGGCTGCGCGCGCTCGAAACCGGTGCGGCGTTCGTCGGCACCGACCCCGACGTGACGATTCCGACCGAGCGCGGGGCAGTACCCGGCTCGGGAGCCATCATCAACGCCATCGCGGGCGTCGCCGAGCGCGAACCGGATATCGTGGTGGGCAAACCCTCCGAGCGGGCGCTCGCGGCCGCGCTCTCGGGGTTCGACGCCGCTCCCGAGGACTGTCTCGTCGTCGGCGACCGCCTCGACACCGACATCGCGATGGGCGCTCGCGGCGGACTGGAGACCGCGCTCGTGCTCACCGGCACCTCCAATAGAGAGCTGCTCGTCGCGAGCGATATCGACCCCGACCACGTCCTCGACTCGCTCGGCGACATCGAGCGGCTACTCGACCGCTGACTACGATCGCTGTACCGACAATCCTCGCCAACACGTCGGCAGTTCCCGAACGTTTTTACTGACAGTCCGTGAACCGTCGGAGGTCATGGCAGACGAAGACGAACTCAGAAGCCAGATGATAGATGCCTTCGAGGATGCCGACTACCCGATTTCGAGTCCGATGGACCTCGTGCCGGCCCTGCCCAACGGGCCGTCGACGAAGTTCGAGTCCGGGGACTTCTCGATGACGGCGATGGAACTCAACACAAAGCTCTCGGGCGGGGATTTCCCCTACGAGAGCCCCGAGAGTTTCGTCGACGACGTCATCGAACAGCTCAACGAACAGGACGAGATCTAGGTCGTCGGTGTCGCCGCGCGAAGGTGGGAGTTAACCCGCCGGCGACCGAGGCCCGTTCATGGATGGGTTGGCGGCGCTCGTCGAGGCGTTGGTGCGGACGTTCGGACCGTTCGTCATCCCCGCGACGATATTCCTCATCGGACTCGTCGGCTACGGACTCCTCTTTCTCCTCAATCGCTGGCTCGATACGTGGTCGTGAGTCGAATCGGCCGGACCTCCCAAAGAGCTAAGCACACGCCTGTCGCCCCTCTCCCATGAGCGACGCGATGGGCGAGTTCCCGGTGCCCGACATCGAGGACCTCCCCGAGGACGTACGCGAACGCATCGAAGAAGAGACCGAGGATGCGGGCTTCATGCCGAACGTCTTTCCGGCCTTTGCCTACCGACCCTCCCACTTCCGGGCGTTTTTCGCCTATCACGACGCGCTGGTCGAGAACACGGCGCTCGAACGCGAGGAGATCGAGATGCTGATCGTCGCCGTCAGCGGCGCGAACGACTGCTACTACTGTATCGTCGCCCACGGCGCGCTCCTCAGAATCTACGACGACGACCCGTACTTGGCCGATCAGCTCGCGGCCAACCACCGCGCGGCGGACCTCTCCGAGACCCACCGGACGATGCTCGACGTCGCGGTCAAACTCACCGAATCCCCTGGCGAGGTGGATTCTGACGACATCGAGCG
Source organism: uncultured Halobacteriales archaeon (assembly GCA_964545755.1). GTDB lineage: Archaea > Halobacteriota > Halobacteria > Halobacteriales > Halococcaceae > Halococcus. Next base: position 2,006 of record CAZJHA010000131.1, read on the forward strand.
CCTGCGCGAGGTCGGCTTTTCGGAGACGGCGGCGTGGGACATCGCCAGCGTCACGGCCTACTACAACCTCTCGAACCGAATGGCGAACTTCGCGGATATGCGCCCGAACGAGGAGTTCCACACGCTCGGCCGCTGACCGGCTCGGGTCGGGGACCGTACCGAGCGGTGTGACTACGCCGTCGGCGCAGGGTCGTAGTCCGGTCCGACACAGACCGACAGCGCCGCCGGCCGCACGGTGAGCGTGAGGCTGTCGCGGCTGTAGATTTCGCCGTCGAGGCTGAAATCCACGGTTCCGGTTCGACTCTCAATAGCGAGGCGTTCGGCGGTGAGGTGGGTCACGTGTTCGGTATCCCGGCCCAGTAGTTGTTGAGCGATGGCCTCGGCGACCGCCTCGCCCGGCGGCATCTGCTCGATGATGGTCACTTCGAAGAGTCCGTCTTCGACGTTGGCTTGGCCGAGTTCCTTGGCGAATCGGCGGGCATTGCCGACGAGCACGCAGAGCGCCTCACCCGACCACGTTCGCTCGCCCTCGTCGGTGATGGCGTCGATGTCGAGGGCGAGACCCTCGAAGTTCGTCGCCTGCTGGACGCCCGTGATGACGAACGCGAGTGGCCCGAAGCGCTCTTTCATGTCCGAGGTGGCCGCCGCACTCGTATCGGCTGTCAGTCCGGCGATGCAGGATTTGATGAACGGCACATCGTCGGCGAACCCGATGTCGATGTCGCGCACGACGCCGGTTTCGAGCAGGTCGAAGGCGTGTTCGATGCTCCGAATCCCGATGTCGCCCGCGAAGATGTTCGCTGTGCCGGCCGGGATGACCCCGAAGCGCACGGTTGTGAGCGCGTCGGCCTCGACGAGTCCCTGCACCACTTCCTGGACGGTACCGTCGCCGCCACACGCCGCGAGCACGTCCACGCCGTCGACGGCGGCCGCCCGCGCGAGTTCCCTCCCGTCACCTGCTGCCTCGGTCTCGACGACCGAATAGCCGTGTCGTTCGGCCAACTGCCGGACCGTCGGGGCGTGGTCGCCGCTCCCGCTCACGGGGTTCATGATGACGCGCCGCTTCGCCCCATCCGGTGGCCCCTCCTCCGTCGATACGCCTCCCGGCCGTTCGGTCATCGTTTCGTGAGCGATTGTCCCCCGAGACGAATAGACTGTCGGACGGCCACGACGGTTCGCATGCGGTACGGTGTTGTGCATATGGACCAGATTCGTTATCCGTCTCGCGGTACTACTCATGGGTATATGGATGACAGCGCAGGATACGATGTGGCGGTCGTCGGCGGCGGGCCGGCGGGACTGACCGCAGCACTGTATACTACCAGACTCGGCCACGACACGGTCGTCCTCAATCGTGGCGGCGGTCGTGCCGCGATGATGCGCGATACGCACAACGTCATCGGCGTCACCGAAGAAACCAGCGGTAACGAGTTCCTGCAAACTGCCATCGAGCAGTTGGAGAGCTACGGCACGGACTACCGCCAGACGTTCGTGACGGCTGCCGAACGGGTAGCGGACGAACGCGAGTTCCGCCTCGAAACCAACGACGCGGAAGTATTCGCCGACCGCGTGGTGCTCGCCACCGGCTTCTCCGACGTGCATCCCGACCCACCGCTGCCCCGCACGGGCCGTGGCCTGCACTACTGTCTGCACTGCGATGCGTACATGTTCGTCGACGAACCGGTGTACGTGATGGGCCACGGCGAATCGGCCGCCCACGTGGCGATGATCATGCTCAACTTCACCGACGACGTGGACCTGCTGCTGCGGGGCCACGAGCCGGAGTGGTCCGACGAGACCGACCGCCAGCTCCGTGCACACCCGGTCGATATCGTCGAGAGCGACGTCGCGAGCAAGTTTGCCGACGACGAGGACCCCGAGTGGCTCGGCGGCTTCGAATTCGAGAACGGCGAACGCCGCGAGTACACGGGCGGGTTCGGGATGTACGGGTCGGAGTACAACACCGACCTCGCCAGCGAGTTGGATTGTGATATCAACGACGACGGCACAGTCGCCGTCGACGACCACGGTAACACCTCCGTCGAGGGCGTCTACGCAGTGGGCGATCTCGTGCCCGGCCACAACCAGATTCCCGTGGCGATGGGTCAGGGAGCCAAGGCAGGTATCGACATCCACTACGACCTCCGCAAGTTCCCGATGTCGCTTGAGGAACTCGAAGCGGAGGGTGACGTTTCGGCCGACGACGTCCCGGCGGTGTCCGACGAACTCCGCGAGCGGTCGGCCTCGCGCGCCACCGGCGACGACTGAG
>CAZJHA010000131.1:4374-6259 GCA_964545755.1 uncultured Halobacteriales archaeon
CTCATCGCCCGCGAGGACGGCGCGTGGGCGGCGATGGACGAGCGACAGCGCGAACTACTCGACCAGTGGGGGATACCTGCGGGGCCGCGCACGGAACTGCTCGACTTTCTCGACGGTAGCACGCAGGGGACGCCGCCAACCGTCGAGCCATTCGAGAATGGCGAGTGCTTCGACACGCCCGAGGGGACGCTCGAAGCGCTGCATCTGCCGGGCCACGCGGCGGGTCTGGCGGGCTATGCCGTCGACGGCGCGAACGGTCGGGAACTGCTTTCCGGCGATGCTCTCCTACCACACTACACGCCGAACGTCGGCGGGGCCGACGTGCGCGTCGAGCGCCCCCTCGCCAACTATCTCGACACGCTCGAACACATCGCCGGCGCGGGATTCGCCCGTGCGTGGCCCGGCCACCGCGACCCCATCGACGACCCCGCCGGCCGCGCACGTGACATCATCGCCCATCACCGCGAGCGTACCGAAAACGTCCTCGATGTGCTCCGCGAGCACGGCCCGGCGACTGCATGGACGGTGAGCGCGCATCTGTTCGGCGACCTCTCGTCGGTTCACATCCTCCACGGGCCGGGCGAGGCCTACGCCCATCTGGAGCACCTCAGCGCCCACGGCGTCACCGAGCGGACTGATGACGGCTATCGGCTGCTCGATAGCGACCCCGATCTCGACGGGCTGTTTCCCGCGGTCGGCGGGTGACGACTGCGGTTGGCCGCGGTTGCGGTGCGGTCGTGGGTGCGGTCGCGGCTGCGGTGCGGCCACGTGGCGGTGGCGGTTCGTGGTTCCTCGGTGGATGACGGACGAACGAGCGTCGAGGGGCGCTCCGCGCCGCTGACCGTTCGAGCGGGCCGGAGGCCCGCGAGCAGACGCCGCAGGCGCGCGACCCTCCGTCGAAAAAGTGGGGTTAGAGCTCGACGCGCTCGACGAGCTGCTCGTCGGGTTCGTGGGTCGTGACGGCGACGATGCGCACCTCGTCTTCGAGACCCGAGCCGGTGAGTTTTGATTTGAGGAGGCTATCGACCTGATAGACGCCGGCGGCATCGGTCATCTCGATTTCGGCCACGACCGGAATGTCCTCGCCCGCCCGGAGGCTCACCTCGCGGATGGCCTGACTGGAGACGGTGTTGATGCCACGACCGCCCTGCTCGTAGGGACGGCGCGAGCGGCCGTGTTCCATGTCGAGCGCGTCGGCGACTCTGACGACGCCGGCTTCGAGCGTGAGCGGTTCCTCGGGAGTGTGGTGGCAGAGAATCGCGTGGAGGACTTCGCCTTTGAGCCGGACGCGCTCTTCGACATCGTACCACCCGAAATCGGGGAGCAAGCGGTCGAGCACGTCGGCGGCGAGCGGGATCGAGTAGTAGGGGTGGTCCTCACGATGGACGACGTGACCGATGTCGTGCAGCGTCGCGGCCAGCGCGATGATGACCGGTTCGTCGGCCTCGTCGAGACCCTGGTCGGCCGCGCCATTGAAGGTGACACCGCCGGCTTTGAGGAAGTCGTACAGACAGAGCGCGCGATTGCGGACGATGGAGATGTGTTTCGAGCCGTGGTCGTTGTAGCGCTTGCGCGCGACCGGGTTCACGTTCTGGGCGTCGAGGTAGGCCTGAATCTCGGCGTCGTTTTCGACCGTTGTGAGCACTTCGTTGAGCCGCTCGTCCGGAAACGCGTGCTCGACGTCAGGGTCGTACACTCGCCCATTGTGTGCGCTGTCTGCGTCGCTCATGAGGCGAAATTGGCGGCCGCAGGGAAAACCGATTGGGTTAGGCTGCGTTCCGTGCTGCTGTTTCGATCTCGTCGTAGTCGGGTTCGACGCCGGGGTCCTCGGAGGTCCACGAGTAGGTGATCTCGCCGTCGCCGTCGACGACGAACACCGCACGCT
>CAZJHA010000132.1:0-6184 GCA_964545755.1 uncultured Halobacteriales archaeon
CGTCGCCGACGACGGTCCCGGCATCCCCGAGGCCGAGCGCGAGCGGGTGTTCGAACACGGCTACTCGACGAGCGAGTCCGGCACCGGGCTGGGGCTGATGATCGTCCGAAAGATCGCCAGCGCACACGGCTGGACGGTCTCGGCCACCGACGCCGCGGACGGTACCCGATTCGAGGTCCGCATCGACCAACGCCGGGAGCACCGAACGCCGATGACGCAGTGACAATCTGGAAAACTATCGATTCGCCGGCATACTGTTTTTTGTTCATGGGTTCCCTGTGATATCACAGGTCGTGAGCGAACGGATGGACAGCGCCGAGACGGGTCACGTGCTCTTCGTCGACGACGAGCGCCACGTCGTCGAGACGGCGGCGATGGCGCTCGAACGGGTGGGCGAGGGGTTCGTCGTCCACACCGAGACGAGCGCCGAGGCGGCGCTCGACCGTCTCGACGCCGAACGGGTCGACTGTGTCGTCAGTGACTACCGGATGCCGGGCATGGACGGTCTCGAACTGCTCGAAGCGGTGCGCGAGAGCCATCCGAACCTCCCGGTCATCCTCTCGACGGGGAAGGGAAGCGAGGACGTGGCCAGCGACGCCATCTCGGCCGGCATCACCGACTACCTCCAGAAGGGTGGCGGTCTCGACCAGTACACGGTGCTCGCAAACCGCATCGAGAACGCGGTGGCGAAACACCGTGCCGAGCGTCGCCTCGAAAGCCAGCGCGACGAACTGGCGACGCTCGACCGCATCAACGTCGTCATCCAGGACATCATCCGGGGGTTGGTCGCGGCGGCGACACGGGAGGAGATAGCGGCTACGGTCTGTGAGCACATTGCGGCCGCCGAGCTGTACGAGTTCGCGTGGATCGCCGAACGCGACGCCAGCGGCGAGTTCGCCATCCGGACGGGGGCCGGCATCGATACCGGCGCTGTCGAGATCGCCACCGTCGACGGTGGCGTGGCGGCGACAGCCGACGAGCTGCCCGAAACAGGGGTGGTAGAGGTCTACGAGAGCGGTGCGGGACCGTGGCAGGCCGACGCCGACGGTGCCGAATCGATGGCGGCCGTGCCGCTGTCGTACAACGAGGTGGTGTACGGCGTGCTCGTCGTCGCGGCGACGCGCCCGAACGCCTTCTCCGAGCGCGAACGGGCCGCCTTCGCCGTGCTCGGCGAGGTGGCGGGCTTCGCCATCAACGCCGCCCAGAACATGAAGCTGCTGCTGTCGGACACGGCGGTCGCGCTCGAACTCCGCGTCACCGACGCGTCGGCGTTCTCCACGACGCTGACCGAGCGCCTCGACTGCCGATATGTCGTCGATGGCGTGGTTCCCGCGGCCGATAGTGCCGTGGTCCAGTACGTCACTATCGAGGGCGTCGACCCCGAGCGCGTGCTCGACCGCGCTGGGGCGTCGTCGGCCATCGAGGACTGTCGGCTCGTCAGCACCCACGACGAGGGCGGCGTCTTCGAGGTCGTCACCCGAGAATCGCCGGTCAACACCGTCGTCAACATCGGCGGGACGGTCGGCGAGTACGACGTCACGGACGGCGTCGGGAACATGCTCGTCGAGGTCGCCCCCGAAACCGACGTGCGGGCGGTGGTCGATGCGTTCGAGCGCACCCATCCGGGTTCGGAGCTGCTGTCGAAACACACCGTCGAACGGTCGCTCGACGACGCGAACGCTCGGCGGTCGGTCGAGGAACGCCTGACCGACAAACAGCGTGCAGCACTGCGGGCGGCGTATTTCGCGGGCTACTACGAGTGGCCGCGACGCTCGACCGCCGAGGAGATCGCCGCCTCGATGGGCGTCTCCTCGCCGACGCTACACAACCACCTGCGGAAGGCCCAGCAGAAACTCCTGGTCGCCTTTCTCGACGAGACCTGATTGACGGAACGTTTTTGGTTCGCCGCGCTGGCGTCGCTGTATGGACACTCGCGCGGAACTACTCGCCTTGCTCCGTGAGAACGCGCGCTATACGACCGCCGACCTCGCGCGCATGCTCGGCGTCGACGAGGGCGAGGTCGTCGAAGGCATCGAGACTCTCGAATCTGAAGGTGTCGTCCGGGGCTATCAGGCGGTCGTCGACTGGCGACGAACCGACCGCGAGCCGGTGCGCGCGCTGGTCGAATGCAACGTCACGCTCGACCGTGAGACAGGGTATGACGACATCGCCGCCCGCCTCGTCGGCTTTCCGGAAATCCAGTCACTGATGCTCGTGAGTGGCGAGTACGATTTTTCCCTAACTGTGGAGGCCGATTCGATGGGCGAGGTGTCGCGGTTCGTCTCCGAGAAGGTCGCGCCCGTGCCCGAAATCACCCAGACCGTGACCCATTACCTGATGGAATCGTACAAGGAGCGTGGCTTCGAGTTCGACAGTGATGGTGACGACGACCGGCTGTCGGTCTCGCCATGAATACGGTCGCACGTTCCGCACTCCCTGCTCACATCTGCTCGCGGCGGCGTAGCCGCCGCTCGCACGGTCCGCGGAACCAACGGTTCCACGCTACTTGCCACCGAGGGTGGCTCGCGTGAAGATATCAGAGCGCGTCGAGCGTGTTCCACCCTCGGGAATTCGGCGGTTTTTCGAACTCGCCGAGGAGATGGACGACGTGATTTCACTAGGTGTCGGCGAGCCGGATTTCACCGCGCCGTGGAGCGCGCGCGAGGCGGCCATTGATTCACTGGAGCGGGGTCGAACCTCCTATACCGCTAATCGCGGGATGGCGGACCTCAGGGAGGCCATCGCCGAGCGCTCGCGCGAGCGCTACGACCTCGATTACGACCCCGACGAGGAGGTACTCGTGACCGCCGGCGCGAGCGAGGCCATCGATGTGGCCTTCCGCGCGCTCGTTGACCCCGGCGACCGGGTGGCGGTCGCCCAGCCATCGTACGTCTCCTACGTGCCGGGCGTGACCTTCGCCGGCGGTGAGCCGGTGCCGGTGCCAACCCGTGAGGCGGACGACTTCGAACTCACCGTCGAGGTACTCGAAGAGCACGGCGCGGCCGATGCCGAGGCGCTCGTGTTCTGCTATCCGAACAACCCGACGGGCGCGACGATGGGCGAGCGCGACCTCGAACCAATCGCCGAGTTCGCCCGCGAGCACGATTTGACTGTGCTTGCCGACGAAATCTATGCTGACCTGACCTACGAGGGTGAACACACCTCGATAGCGACCCTGCCGGGTATGCGCGAGCGCACGGTCGTGTTCAATGGCTTCTCGAAAGCCTACGCGATGACGGGGCTGCGACTCGGCTATGCGCTTGCCCCACCCGAGGCAATCGAGGCGATGAACCGCGTCCACCAGTATTCGATGCTCTCCGCGCCGACCACGGCCCAGTACGCCGCCCTCGACGCGCTCGCCAACTGCGAGGACAGCGTGGCCGAGATGCGCAGCCAGTACGACCGCCGCCGTCGGTTCGTCCTTTCACGATTTGCGGAGATGGGTATCGACTGTTTCACGGCCAAGGGAGCCTTCTACGTCTTTCCCGAGAGTCCGTGGGAGGATGCCGAAGCGTTCGCCGAGGCGCTGCTCGAAGCCGAGAGCGTGGCGGTCGTCCCCGGTGGCGTCTTCGGCGCTGGCGGCGAGGGCCATCTCCGAGTCTCCTACGCCACGGGTATGAGCGAACTGCGCGAGGCGATGGACAGAATCGAACGGTTTCTCGACTGAATTTTAGCTACGCCCCGCCATAGACGGGGAAGATTCGAAAGAGCAGATAGGAAGCAATCGCCGACAGTGAGGGGGTAAGAATCCAGAGCATCACGACCCGCCCCGTGGCCGACGGGTCGAAGAGGTCCTGCGAGGTGAGGTCGGTCGGCTCCTCGTCGCCGATTGGTTGCACGCGTTCGCTCCTACCACCGTCGGCGGTACCAGCGTCGCTCGTCCGTTCTGGTATCTCGGCGGCGAGCGCACCCGTCGAAAGCGTCGCGCTCTCCTCGCCCTGGATGGCCGCCGAGGCGGCGTCGGCGATGGTCGTCGTCCGCGTTGCCCGCCCCCACCCCAATCCCACGATACACATCGTCGCGCTGACCGCGAGGCTCGCCGGAATGCCTAACTGTGAGAGGATAGTGATGATGGAGGCGCTCACGCTGGCGACGATGAGCGACGCGAGCAATGGAAGGTCGGTGAGGTCGTTGCCGATGGTGTCGAGGGTGCGCCGGGCGATGGTGAACGACCCGATGGCGATGGCCCCGACGGCCAGCAGAACGCCTTGACTGGTGGTGATGGCCCCGTTGCCAACCAATGGTGCGACCGCGTTGGCGACGTTCGACGCGCCCGCGGAGAACGCCATATAGCAGCTGATGGCGAGAACGACGCCGCTCCAGAACACTTCCTTTGGCCGGGTGTTATTGGCGAGACGCGGCGTCGGCACCGCTTCCGAGCGGTCGAGGACGAACAGCGCGCTGTCCGAGCGGTCGAGGGCGAACCACGCATCGAGATAGGGATAGAGATATCGGCCGACGACCGCACAGACCCAAAAGGCCACGACGGGGGCGACGAGCCACCACGAGACGATGCGGCCCATCACCTCCCAGTCGAGCGTGCCGCTTGCGAGACCCAGCCCCGCGATTGCGCCGACGGCGGTCATCGAGGTCGAGGCCGGCACGCCGAAGAGATTCGAGATAAGTAGCGCGAGACCGACGAAAAAGAGCACGCCGACGCTCGCCGCCAGCGTGAACTCGCTGGCGGGAACGATGTCGCCGCCCATCGTCTCGACGACGTTGCGCCCGACCGTCCAGCCGCCGATGAGCGCGAACAGCGTGAACAGCCCGGCCGCGCCCGTCTTCGAGACGAGCCGACTGCCGACCGCCGGGCCGAACGCTACCCCTGTGGAGGAGCCGCCGATGTTGAACCCAACGAAGACTGCGACCGCGAGACCGGCGAGAAGGAGGACCGTGCTCATATCGTCGATACTTTCGGAGCTGGGTAAACGGTATCGTTCTCGACCAGCGTGCGAAGGTTTTTGTACGATACCGCAGCCAGCATCCGCAATGTCGGATGGCGCGAACGACGACGTCGGGGCAACGAGGAATCGGCTCGCGAACGCGGTCGAGACCGCACACGCCCTCGCCGGCGTCGTCGAGGCCCGAACAGTGGATACGAGCGCCGACCTCGACGAGGACGAGTTTTTCACCGGAGCGGACGGACGGACGACGGTCGCGAACCGGTACGACCTCGAAAAGACCGTCCCGACCGAGCGCAAACTCCACTTTCGGGAAGTGACGCGCTACTGGGTCAACGAACCCTATTCGTTCGTCGTCATCTTCCACTCCACGCGCGAAAACGAGGAGAAATACTACCTCGTCGAGCCGCATCTCACTCCCATCGAGGCGGAGCTACAGGAATTTCTCACCGAGAAACTCAAGACCGGTATCACGTATTCGGGCGACGACAGCGCCGTACAGGGCGACGAGTCCGAGCGGGCGGACGTCATCGAAGACGAGACCGGTCGCCTGCTCGACCGCTACGACCTCTACGACGGTCCCATCGCGGGCGCGGGAAGCTCCGGGCTGTTCGAGAGGCTGAAAGGACTGTTCGGTAGTGGCGCGGACGATTCTCGCGACGAGCCGGCGTTTTCGGGCATCGCGGCCCGCCCGGAGCCGGCAATCCTCGACGAGGATGCGAAAACGCTCACCGAGTATCAAGTCGAGAAACTGCTCTACTACCTCAAACGCGATTTCATCGGTTACGAGCGCATCGACGGCATCAAACACGACGTCAACGTCGAGGACATCTCCTGTGATGGGTACAACAGTCCGGTGTTCGTCTATCACGCCGACCGCGAGCAGCTCATCACCAACGTCCATCACGGCGAGGCTGACCTCGACGATTTCGTGGTGAAACTCGCCCAGCGCTCGGGCAAGGGCATCTCGAAACGCCAGCCGCAGGTCGATGCCACCCTGCCCGACGGTTCGCGCGCCCAACTCACCCTCGGCTACGAAGTGTCGGACCACGGCACGAACTACACGATTCGCCAGTTCAAGGACGTTCCCTTTACGCCTATCGACCTCATCAACTGGCATACCTTCAGTCTGGAGGAGATGGCCTACATCTGGCTCTGCGTCCAGAACAACAAGTCGATGCTGTTCGCCGGCGGCACCGCATCGGGCAAGACCACGAGTCTGAACGCCGTCTCGCTGTTCATCCCGAGCAAGGCGAAGATCGTCTCCATCGAGGACACGCGGG
>CAZJHA010000133.1:0-6166 GCA_964545755.1 uncultured Halobacteriales archaeon
GAATCACAAAGCGGGATAACCGCGAAACCGGCCCAAACCGGGCTATGATATGCTGTACCAATGATTTAAGAGGCTGCCACAGCATGGGACGACGATGCGCGCCGTAGTCTTTCAGGGACCGGAAGAGCCGATGGCAATAGAGGACATCGACCGTCCCGAACCCGATGCGGACGGTATCGTCGTCGAGACCGAGGCCTGCGGGGTCTGTCGGTCGGACTGGCACGCCTGGAAGGGCGACTGGGACTGGATCGGGCTGATGATGCGGCCCGGGCTGGTCTTCGGCCACGAACCCGCTGGCACAGTGGTCGAGGTCGGCGAGGACGTCGAACGGATTCGGGAGGGCGACAGAGTCACCAACCCGTTCAACATGAGCGATGGCACCTGCATCCATTGCCGAGCCGGGCGGGCGAACATCTGCGAGCGCTCGGTGCCGATGGGCTTTCTCGACTTCCAGCAGGGGGCCTACGCCGAGGAGTACCCCGTTCGTGTCGCCGACCAGAACGCCATCAAACTCCCCGATGGCGTCGATTCGGTCGACGTCGCCGGACTCGGCTGTCGGTTCGCCACCGCGTTCCACGGGGTGGCCCATCAGGTCGATATCGACCCCGGCGACTGGGTCGCGGTGCATGGCTGTGGCGGCGTCGGTCTCTCCGCAATCCACGTCGCCGACGCGCTCGGCGCGAACGTCATCGGTGTCGACCTCAATCAGGCAGCGCTCGACAAGGCCGAAGACCTCGGCGCGGACGAAACGGTGAGAGCCGACGAGGTGAAGGACGTTCCACAGACGGTGAAGGGATTCACTGAATCGAGTCGCGGCGTCGGGGTGAGCGTCGATGCCTTGGGTATCGCCGAAACCTGTCGAAACTCGGTCAACAGCCTGATGGCGGGCGGCCAGCACCTCCAGATCGGACTAACGACCTCGGAGGAAGGTGGTGAAGTCTCGCTTCCCGTAGACACGATGGTGCAGGACGAGCGCGAGTTCTACGGCTCGTATGGAATGCCGCCCCACGAGTACGGCGAGATGTTCCGGATGATGGAGCGGGGCAAACTCGACCCGGGCCGTATCGTCACCGAAACCATCTCGCTCGAAGACGTCCCCGACAAAGTCGCTGCCTTCGGCGACTACGACAACGTCGGAATCCCAGTGTGTAACGAGTTCTGAACCGGCCCTCGGTAGGAGTCGGCCACCTATCCGCCGCGAGTCATCGTTTTTAAACCGCCGACGAGGGATGGACGAGTATGCTCGACAAACTCGGACTCGCCGGTATCGTCGGTATCCTCTGCTGTCTCGGGGGATTGGCCGTCATCGCGTCCGTCGCGCCGGTCGTCGCTGGCGGGCTGGCACTCGTGGTCGTCGGTCTCGCACTCGTGGTGCGCGGACTGCTCTCGGGAGTGCTCTCGGCGTTCGGGATGGATGGGATGCTCTAGTCGCTCTCGCCGCGGTCCGCGCGGTGTTCGCTGATGAGTTTGTCGACCATCTCCCCAGTTTGGGATTTCCGGCGCTCGGCGGCACGCTCGCGCCAGCCCTCGATGGCCGTCTCGACCTCGTTTTCGCGGGCGACCGCGAGGTCGTCGAGTTCCTCGATGGTCACGTCCTCGGCAGGGGCGGTCGGCACCTGGTGCTCGAACAGTATCTCGCGGGCGACCTCCGAGAGACCGCCCGATTTGAGTACGAGTCGGGGCTCGCGCTCGGCGAGGGTTTCGGCGGTCGAGCGCCCCGCCCCGCTCGCGTCGCGTAGATAGACGACGTCGCCGGGCGCGAGTTCCCAGCGCTCGTCGGCCGCCCGGAGCGCGCTCGTGGTGAACTTTGCTACTGGTTTGATGGGCACGAGCCCCTGCTTTTTTGCGGCAACGTCGGCGAAGTTCGAATGGTCGAGCCGCCAGAGTTCCTTCAACCGACTGAGTTTCGCCTCGACCTGTTCGGTTTCCTCGCGCTGGGCGTCGAGCTTTCGTTCCAGCTGTTCGTTTTCGCGCTCTAACCGATGGACCTCCCGACGTTCTCTGGCCTCACGGCGCTCCTCGCGTTTGGCGTCCGATAGCTCGCGCTCGTACTCGGCAATCGTTTCGTCCTTTTCCTCGATGGTCGCTTCAAGGTCCTCGACGTGTGCATCGAGGCGTTCGACGCGCGATTCGAGGTGTTTGATGCGCTTTTCCTCGGCGGTGAGTTCGCGCGGTTCGTGGGTCTCCTCGCTCTCGTCGCTGCCGTCGTCGTCCGCGAGGTCCGCAAGAACCGCCTCGACCGATTCCTCGCCGGCGACCACGCGGGCGATGACGGCACCGGTCTCGATGCGTGGCGGCACCTTCTCCCCGATGCGCTCGAAGGTGTCGGCGTAGTCGTCGAAAGCGTGGAGGGCGGCCGCCAGCGCGTCGCGCTCGTGGTCGTTGTCGTAGCCTTCCTCACGGGTGCGGTGTTGTTTCTCGTCGATGGGTAGGTCGCGCTCTGGCACCCAGCCCGCCGCCGAGAAACTCCGACGCATCTTTTCAACTGTGGAGGGCATCGGCTCGACGTCGGCGGCGACCACCACGGGCCGGCCACGGTCGATTGTCCACTCGATGATATCGGCGGTATCGGCGGTTCTGGTGCTCAGCACGTCGAGCACCTGCCCGTCGAGACCGACGATGGCGGCGGCCGTAGTCGTCCCGGGGTCGATGCCAACGAGCACGTGGTCGCGGCGTTTCGCGAGCGGGCGGAACTCGATGCCGTCGCGCCTGACGCGCTCGATTTCGACTCTGGTATCGCCCGAACGGTTCGCCGACACCGGGATGGCGGATGGACGCGCCTCGACGGTGAAAACGGCGTTCGCGTAGCCGCCGTACTTCTCGGTCTCGTCCATCGTGTAGTCGAGTCCGGCGTCGTCGAGCGCGGATTCGACCTCGCGGGCGCGGCGCTTGACCGAGCCGTGAATCCGGCGAGTATACCTATCCTCGGACCAGCCGCCGCTGCCCGTCGACCGTCCGCGGGCGACCTTCACCTCGGTGGTATCGGTGAACGCCGATACCTCGTAGCCCACGTTGGCGGCGGCGAGACGGGCGGCGGCCTCGGCCTCCTTCATCGGCTTTTTGCCGTAGGGAACGCCATGACGGGAGGCCACCCGCGAGAGGGGTTCGGGCTGCTGGTCGCCGGTGACCTGCACCAGTTTGGTCTCGTCGGGCAGACTTCCCAGAAGACGGACGAGCGCGTCCTTATCGGCGGCGAGTTCGTAGACGTTGTCGGTGGCGACGATGGCCGGCTCCTCGCGGTCGATGAGCCGCCGGAGTTTGCGATGGGAGACCACGTCGCGGTCGAGCTGCTCGCCGTCGAAGGCGACCACAGCATAGGAGGGTGCGTCGCCACGGACGTCCCCGCTCTGGACATCCACCCCAAACACCACCGCATCGAGCGCGCTGATGCGACTGCTCACGCCAGCGATAGGGGAGCTGTCGGCATAAATCCACGGCGAGATGCGAAAGGGGGCGAACGACCGTCGCGACGCGAGCGAGCCGTCGGACTCGGGTAAACGCTTTAGTCGTGTTGGAGGCAACAACCCGACATGCCCATGCCATCTGTTATCGCTCAAATAGGAGCGGTTGCGAGTGCGAGCACCGCTCTCGTCGTGGTCGGTGTTCTCGCGGGTCTCGTCTATCGGTGGTATCGCGAATCGCCGTCGAATGCTGGCAGCGCCGAAAGCGAGCAGGAAAGGACTGTGGGCTTTCCGCTCGCTTCGTGGCGCTACGTCTACGACGTCGAGAAAGCCGACGCGAGCCGCGAGATGGCATCCGTCCGACAGCAGGCCGAGGACCTCGCGGAAGCCGACCGGGAGGCCCGCCGGTAGCGACCCCTCGAACGCGGTTGATACGTGCGAGTGAGGTAGCTTCAGAACGGGAGCGATGAATCATCGTCGAAATGCTTATCACGGTGTGTAAAGTACCCTTTACTGTAAAGGAGGCTTTACAGAATGGGAGAAGCGGCATACACCACGACGACGAACCGTGATCGACTGACCTACATCGGGCTGTGGGCGCTGGCGACGCTCGCGTTCGTGGGGCTATCGGTGGCGGGCTATCCGGCAGCAGGGGCCGTCGCCTTCTTCGTCCTCGGCGGCGCGACGGTCGCGCTCGGCCGGCCCGCATCGATGTTCGACGAGCGCGATGCGGACATCATCGAGGAAGCGAGCGCGAACACCGTCAGAATCGTGGGGCTGACCGCGGCGGTCGTCTTTCCCACGGTGTCGGCTCTGGCGGGGCTTGGCTACATCGCGTTCCCGCTCTGGCTCGCACCCATCGGGATGTTCGTCGCCGCGATGTTCGCGCTCTGGGGCGGGTTCCTCCTGCTCGCGCGCCGTCGTCGATGAACAACGTGCTGCCGGAGTACCGCGAACACCGCGACCTCTCGCAGGGTTCGCTCGCCGAAGGCGCCGGCGTCACGAGACAGACCATCAACGCCATCGAGCGCGAACGCTACGACCCGTCGCTCGACCTCGCCTTCGCGCTTGCCGACCTCTTCGAGTGTTCCATCGAGGACCTGTTCACGCCCGAGCAGTGACTACAGCAGCGAGCGCACGGACCCCTCGTCGTCGGCATCGACCCGCCCGCGAAGCGCTGCGGGGCCGGTCTCGCCGTCGGCCGCGACGAGGTATGTGCGTCCCGGCGTGTCGCCATACGTCTCATGGAAATCGTAGACGAACCCCAAAACGAGCGTATCGTCGGGAATTTCGTCGCTCGAATCGAGAAAGGCGACCTGCTCGCGGACGTTGTACTCGACGAGGCGGTCGATGACGTCCTCATCGTCCGTGGCGCCGCCGTCGAGTGCGTCCTCGACGACGGACACGAGCGGTTCGACGCGCTTTCTGATGCCGGGTTCGTCGGGTAGCGCCCCATCAGTGGCGGCCCCGTAGGCGGCAGTGACAGCGCCACAGCCGGTGTGGCCGACGACGGCAATCGTCCGCGTTCCGGTGTTGGCGACTGGATAGAGGAGGTTCCCATCGACGGTCGAGGAGTCGTCGGTGTCCCACGCGACGTTGCCGATGTTCGCGGGCGTGAACAGCCAGCCTGGCTGCTCGACGCTCCACATGGCTTCCTGTGAGACCCGCGAGTCCGCACAGCAAAGCGAGACCACGGGCGGATGCTGGGCGTCGAGTACGTCGTCGAAGTGGTCGTCCGGGAGGTGCTCGACGTGGTCGCGGTTGCGAGCGAGCAGTTCCGTGGGCGTCGCGCGTGGCATGACTGGCGTCACGGCGCTCGCCGGGAAAACCCTATCCGTCGGGATAGGGTATTTCGAGTTCGTCGCCGTCGTCGGGGAGGAAGGCGTCGTCGAACACCTCGCGCGCCTCGGCGGCGAGTCGGTCGCTCTCGCCGGCGTACCGCGAGGAGACGTGGGTGAGCGCGAGGCGTTTCGCGCCCGCTCTACTGGCGAGTTCGGCAGCCTGTTTCGCGGTCGAGTGCCCAGTTTTTTCCGCGCGCTCGGTCCTGTCCTCGCCGAAGGTCGCCTCGTGAATCAGGAGGTCGGCATCGGCAGCGGCCCCCTCCGTGGCGTCGGTGGGGCGGGTGTCACCGGTGTAGACGACTCGCCGTCCGGGCCGCGGTGGTCCCACCACCTGTTCGGGGTGGACGACCGTTCCATCGTCGAGCTCGACGGAACTGCCCTCGTGGAGCTCCGAGAACAGCGGTCCCGCCGGAACACCGAGCTCCTCGGCGCGTTCACGGTCGAACCGACCCTTGCGGTCGTCCTCGACGAGCGCGTAGCCGACTGACTGGGTCCGATGGTCGGTCTCGAACGCGCACACCTCGTATTCCGCTTCACGAAGCGCGACCCCGCCCGGTCGGGTCTCGTGGACACGAACGGGATAGCCGGGTCGCGCGCCGGTGACGCCGACGAGGTTCTCGACAGCCGCCTTGGTGCCCGGGGGCGTGTGGATGGCCAGCGGCTCCTCGCGGTCGTTGAAATCGAGCGTCTGGCAGAGACCCGGAAGGCCGAGCACGTGGTCGCCGTGGAGATGGGTCAAAAAGACGTGCGAGACCGAGAAACCGGTGCCGAAACGCATCATCTGGCGCTGGGTGCCCTCGCCGCAGTCGAACAGCAACCGCTCGCCGTCGCGGCGAACCATGAGGGCGCTCGTGTTGCGCCGGGTCGTCGGGACTGCGCCACCGGTCCCGAGAAACGTCACCTGCATACCCCGCCTCACCGGCC
>CAZJHA010000134.1:0-6082 GCA_964545755.1 uncultured Halobacteriales archaeon
AGGCCAAAGAGGTGCTGACCGACGACCAGAAGCGCCAAGCCTACGACCAGATGGGTCATGACCGCTTCGAGCAGGCCGAAAAGCGCGGCGGGTTCGACGGTGGCGGTGCGGGGCGGGGCGCTGGCGGCGGCATGGGCGGTGGCGGCGACCCCTTCGGAGGGATGGGCGGTGGCGGCATGGGCGGTGGCGGTCTCGGGGACATCTTCGAGCAGTTCTTCAACGGCAGTGGCGGTCGCGGCGGCCAGAGCGGCCGGCGACAAGGGTCGGACCTCCGCACCAACCTCACCATCGAGCTTGAGGAGGCCGCCGCGGGTGCCGAAAAGCAATTCACCGTCGCCCGGCCCGAGACCTGCCCGGACTGCGGCGGGTCGGGCCACCCCGAAAGTGCCGACGCCGAGACCTGTCCGCAGTGTGAGGGCCGCGGTCAGACCACGCAGGTCCAACAGACGTCTCTTGGTCGTGTGCAGCAGACCCAGACCTGTCGGCGCTGTGGCGGCGACGGCACGCTCTACTCCGAGGACTGTTCGACTTGTGGCGGCGACGGACACGTTCGCACCGAGGCCACGCTCACAGTCGAGGTCCCCCCGGGCATCCGCGACGGCCAGACCCTCCGGATGGAGCGAGAGGGTGCACCCGGCGAGAACGGCGGCCCGAACGGCGACCTGCTCATCGAAATCAGCATCCGGAAACACCCGGACTTCGAGCGCGAGGGCGACGACCTCGCCCATCGCGCGGCCATCTCGTTCCCACAGGCGACCTTCGGCGCGACCATCGAGGTGCCCACGCTCAACGGGGTAGTCGAGATGGATGTCCCTGCCGGAACGCAGAGCGGCGAGACCTTCCGCCTCGAAGGCAAGGGTATGCCCCGCCTGCGCCGCCGCGGCACCGGCGACCTCTTCGTGCGGGCGCAGGTCGTCACACCCGAGGAACTGAACGACGAGCAACGCGAGGCGCTCGAAGCCTTTGCCGAAGCCGGCGGCGAGGAGATCGATGTCGAGGAAGGGTTCTTCGAGAAGCTCAAGCATTCCCTCTAGAACCCACCTCTTTAGACGGTCCTCGGCGCGCTCACTCCGTTCGCTCACACCACGCGCCTCGCCCTTCATCTGCCAGGGCTGCGCCGCTACACCACCACGGCTACCGCCACCGCACCGCAACCGCTGTCACGGCCGCCAAGCCACCGACCGATTTTTCACGGCTCCGCCCGTCTCGACACCTGAATGTCCGTTCTCGGTACGGTGGTGACGGTGCTCGCGGGAATGGTCTTCGGGCTGGCCATCGCCGCGCCGCCGGGACCGATGAACGCGGTCATCGCCGAGGAGAGCGTTCTCAGAGGGTGGCTCTCCGGTGTCTGGGCTGGTCTCGGCGCGCTGGCCGCCGACGCCTGTTTCTTCGTGCTCGCGGTGGTCGGTGTGGTCGCGGTCGTCGAGCGCGTGCCGGCGGTTCGGGGAGTCGCCTTCGCGGTCGGCGGCCTGTTGATGCTGTATTTCGCCTACGGCGCAGCGCGCGGCGCGAACGACGAGCACGAGGGGGTCACCGGCGAGCGCCGCGGGTTCGCCAAGGCGTTCGCCCTCGCCATCACGAACCCCTATCAGGTGGTGTTCTGGCTCACGGTCGGCGTCGGCATGCTCGAACCCGGAACCATCGACGTGCTCGAACCGCTGTCGGGCGACCTCGCGGGCGTGGTGGTCGTTGCGACGGGCAGTCCGGCACTCGTCGTCGGCTTTTTCGCCGGTATCGCCGCGTGGGTCGTCGGCTTTCCGACGACGCTGGTCGCCGTCGAGCGACGCCTCACGGGTGTCGGCTCGACGGTTGCCTACGCGAGCGCGCTCGTGCTCGCTGGCTTCGGCGTGGCCTTTCTGGGCGAGGCGCTCGCGATGGCCCCCTCACTCGTCTGAGTCGAGTCCGATGCCGGCGATCTCGTCGTCGAGCCACTCGCGCAGCCATTTCACGCGCTTGAGGCGCTGGTGGATGAGGCTCTCGGCGCGGTCGCTCTGGATGCGCTCTTTGGCATCCCGGCCCCGTTCGAGCACGCGCCCGACCATCTCGGCGGCGTCCATGTGCGTGCGCGACTCGTAGCCCATCCGCAGGAGGAGGAGTACCGCGCCGTTCGCGCCGATCTTGTCCAATAGATCGGCCTCGATGAGACAGCGTGTCTCCAGTGGGAGTTCCTCAAGCGACCCCTGATAGGAGTGTTCGCTCACCGCCGTACAGACCTCCTCGACGAACGAGTCCGGGAATTCCCCGTGGGAGTCGAGGAACTCGCGGGCGACCCGGGCACCAGCCTCGGCGTGGAGGTCCTGTTCGGCCTCCAGCTTCGAGACGTCGTGAAAGAGCGCGGCCACGCGGACGACGTCGACGTTCGCGCCCTCGCTCTCGGCGATGTCGCCCGCGAGCTCGACGACATTGAGGATGTGGTTGAACCGATAGGCGGCCGAGTGCCACGGATACCACCGCATGCGTCCGCCCTCGCGCTCGTTTTCGATGCTCGCTTCGAGATAGCCCGAGACGAACCGCTTCATCGCGTCGAATTCGGCGTCCGAGACCGGCGACTCCCTCACCTCGACGCCCAATCTCGTCCCCTCCCGACGTTTCGTTGGCCGTTCATGTTATCCGATTAGACGTCTGTTCGACTCTTTAGCGTTACGACACCAGCGGCCGAAATCACGAGAGGGAGTCTTGCCATCGACACCGGGGTTTATGGTATCGAGTGCCGAACGAATGGTATGGAACTCCGTGAGGCGACCACCGAGGACGGCGAGGCGATTCGAACGATTGCCCGTCGGTCGATGGAGCAGTCGTACTCGCTCAGCCCACGCACCATCGATGGGGCGATAACCCAGTGGTACGATGAGGAGGTTCTTTCGGAGAAGCTCGACGAGGACGATACCCTCCTCGTGGTCGCCGCGGAGGACGGCGACGTGCGTGGGTTCACCGAGAGCGACCTCGTCAACGAGGGCGGCAACGGCGACATGCTCTGGCTGCACGTCGACCCCGACTACCGCGGGCAGGGCATCGGCGCGGAGCTGTTCGAGCACACCCGCGAGGCGCTCTTCGAGATGGGAGCGGCCCAACTGCGCGCGAAGGTGCTCGACGACAACACCGAGGGCAACGAGTTCTACGCCGCTTTCGACTTCGAGCAGGTCGGCACCGATACCGTCGACATCGACGACGGCAGCTACGTCGAGAACATCTACCTCCACGCCGACGACATCGACGTCGAACCGACGACCGAAACCTCCGACCCCGTGCGCGAACTCGATGACGGGCTGTACGTCAACGAAGAGCAGGTCGAGCGTGGCTCGAAGGGTCCCTTCCTCACCGCCTACACCGACCCCGACTTCGACGAGGAACACAAATACGGCTACTACTGCGCGAACTGCGAGACCCTCGACAACGCGATGGACACGATGGGACGGGTGAAATGCAACGAGTGTGGCAACCTCCGGAAGGCGACGCGCTGGGACGCGACCTACGGGTAATTGTTTTGCTCATCGGCTCTGTGTGACGAAACATGAGCCAGTCGTACAACGAATCTCGGCGCAGATTGTTCCTCATCGCTGGGGCAATGTTGATTGCTGCGCTGGCGATAGCTGTCGGTATGATTCGTGGTTACGATAGCTCTTGGTCGATTGTGGCGTTTCTATGCTTTCTACTGGTGGCAAGTGGAAGTCTGTACCGACGTTACCGCCGGGAGTAGTGAACTGTGGGGCGGCTCAGACGCTGTCCGGCGTCGTGTGCACGGTCAAATCCACGGGACGAGACTCGCCCTCGATGTCGGCGACGATGCGCTCGACGATGCGTTCGGCTTCCCGTTCGATGATGGGTTTGACCTTCTCGACGACCCACGACAGCGAGACCAATCGGGGAAGGTCGAACTGGCTCGAATCGACCGAGTCGGCGTCGAAGTCGATGCGCAGGCGGACCCGCGAGGCGTCGTCGCGGCCGGCCGGCGGCTCGCACTCCTCGACTCCCCAGTAGCCGTGGGCGTGGATGTCCTTGAGTATCTCCCAGTCGATTCGGTTGGGTGGCTCGACGTTCGTGACCCGCGAGCGCGCCGTGTAGGTGAGTTTCCACCACGCGAAGTGGAGGTCGTAGGTCGTCCCCGGCGAGCCGTCGCCGTGGCGGTCGACGCCCTCCAGATGCTCGGAGTAGTCCGTATAGCGCGGGAAATCTATCAGGAACTCGTAGATCTCTGCCGGTGGGAGATAGACATCAGTACTGACTTCGATACTGTCCACGACGATTCCTCGTGGGCGAGGGGCGTAAGCGTTGGCATGCTTTTCAGGTCGGAGCGGGCGTGCCGGGCCGATACCGTGAAATAAATGACCCCGCGCTCGGAGAGGACGAACGTCAATGATGCCACGTGGTCGGCGAACGGCCAGCGCGAGGGGAGTGCTGCTCGTTGGAATCGTCATCGTGCTGGTCGCCGTTTCGACCGGCGCGGTGAGCGCACAGCGCGCCGGGAACGTCTCGACTGTCGATTCGTGTACGACAATCGATACGCCGGGGCGCTACGCCCTCACCGGTGCCGTCACGGATGACATCGAGAATCCCGACGCAGCCTGTATCGAGATCACCGCGGGTAACGTCACCCTCGACGGGCGCGGGCACGCAGTCACGGGAGCCGGTGCGGGCCACGGCGTCGAAATCGACGGGACCGAGAATTCGGTCTCGAACGTCACGGTCAGGGACCTCCGGGCGAGCAACTGGTCGATCGGCGTCTTCGCCCTCGGGAGCGACAACGGAACCATCCGCCGGACGATTACCGAAAACAGCACCGAAGGGATCGCCCTCGGCGCGTCGAGCGATTACACGCTCGTGAACAACACCGCCCGCGACAACGCCATCGCGGTCGCCCTCGGTGGACAGAGCCAGAACAATACGCTCCGCGGGATAACGGCCGTCGAGAACAAGTGGGGAATTCACTTCGAACGCGAGAGCGCTAACAACACGGTCGTGAACAGTGTCGCCCGAAACAACAGCCGCTGGGACTACTACTCCGAGCGCAACGACGCCGAAAACGTCATCAGGAACCTCGAACTCTCGACGGCAACGGTATCCTTTGCCGGACAGAACGTCGCGTTGCGTTCGGTGACATCGCCCCCGGCCCTCCCACGCGGGATGGGCAACCTCGATAGCTACGTCGAGGTGACCGACACCCGCGGCGGGCAGTCGACGCTCTCGCTGACGATGAGCTACGGGAACGCCCAAAATTCGGTCGAGCTGTGGCGACACGACGGCCAGAGCTGGTCGCCCGTCGGGCGCGCACAGGTCGACAGTGCGGCGAGTACGGTTTCGACGAACCTCACCGAGTTCGGGACGTTCGGCGTTCTCGCCGACGCCGGAGCCGGCGCTGGCGGACCGGTAACGGTCTCGGTCGACGACGGGCCAGTGCAGCGAACGCTATCGACGCCAACAGCAACGCCGACCGCGACCCCAACGCCCATACCGACAACGACGGACGGGGCCGAGCCGTCGGACACGGAATCGACAACGACGGCCGCGACGACCGACGTGGCTCGCGGAGCGAGCGGCGCTGCAACGGACGTGTTCACCCTCGGCCCGCTCAGGGCGATTCTCGTGGTTCTCGGCGTAGCTGCGCTGGTCACCCTCGGCGTCGTGGCGCTGCGCGAGCGCGACGAAGGGCCGGGGTTTAACCGATGAGCCGGCCAACGGACGGGTAATGCTTGAGGGGGTGAACGTCGCACTCGGCGTCACGGGGTCGATTGCGGCGGTCAAGACTGTGGAACTCGCCCACGAACTCCGGCGTCGCGGGGCCAGCGTTCGCGGCGTGATGACCGAGAGCGCGCAGGGCATCATCCACCCGTGGGCGCTCGTATTCGCCACCGAGAACCCGGTCGTGACCGAACTCACGGGACAGGTCGAACACGTCGCGCTCTGCGGGCGCGGTGGCTGGGCCGACGTGTTGCTCATCGCGCCCGCGACCGCGAACACCGTCGGAAAAATGTCGGCGGCCATCGACGACACGCCCGTGACGACGACCGCGACGACCGCCCTCGGGGCCGACGTCCCCGTCGTCGTCGCGCCGGCGATGCACGAGCCGATGTACGACCACCCCGGC
>CAZJHA010000135.1:0-3673 GCA_964545755.1 uncultured Halobacteriales archaeon
TCGGCGAGAAAGACCTCGCCGAGGGCGAACAGCGGTTGTTCGAACAGCTCTTCGGGTCGCCACTCGGGGGTGACCCCGCCGTTGATGCCGAAATCGACGAGCGAGGCGGCGGCCAGTGCCTGCTTTTCGGCGAAACTCCTGCCGTCGACCGTCGGCGGGTCCGTGTTCGGCTGGTCCACCACCGTGGTGACCCCGCCGGCGGCCGCCGCCCGGCTCCCGCTCGCCCACGTCTCCTTTGCTGGGAAACCCGGTTCGCGGAAGTGCACATGGGTATCTATCATCCCCGGTAGCAGGAGTTCGCCGTCGGCGTCGATTTCGCGTTCGTCGGCTTTCGGAAGCCGGCGCTCGACGGCGGCGATGCGCTCGCCCTCCACACGAACGTCGCGCCGTCGACCGTCGGCGAGGGT
The DNA here is from genome assembly GCA_964545755.1 of uncultured Halobacteriales archaeon. GTDB lineage: Archaea > Halobacteriota > Halobacteria > Halobacteriales > Halococcaceae > Halococcus. Next base: position 408 of record CAZJHA010000135.1, read on the forward strand.
CGCGTCCCGAATCAGCATGCCTTCGCTGGCGTGCCTGCGGGCCTAATCCTGTCGGTCGCCCTCGTCCCGTCCACGATAGCCCTCGACGAGGGCGCGCTCTATCTCGCCCGCGACCGTCGCGGGGTCGCTCTCGCCGCCGGCGCGTTCGATACTACCGACGCTATCGGGGTCGAACGGGACGTCGAGGGCGGTATAGATGGGGTCGAGTACGCCGGCGATTTCGCCGGCATCACGGGTGAGAACGATGCCGGCGACGAGCGCTCCCTCGCTCGTGACGCGCTGGGCAAGCCCCGCGAGCTTCCCGTCGGCCTGCAAGGAGTGCGACCCCGGACAGAACGAATCCGGGGGTTCGCCGGTGCGCGCACGAACACCGAGCCGGCGGAAGGCGACCTGTAGATCGGCGGTCGTGCGGGCGTACCGCTGTTGTATCTCTCGGCCATCGGTGGGTTCGGCCCGCGCGAACGCGACCGTCGAACCCGTGTAGGCGACCGCCCGGCCGCCGACCGACCGCTCGACGGGCGGAAATCCCCGACTCTCCGCGGTCTTCCTCGCTTCGTCGTAGCCTTCCACGCGGGCGTCGCGCCGGCCGAAGGCGACCTGTCGGTGCGGCGTCCACGCGCGCACGGCCGCCTCGCCAGTCTCCCTCGTGAACTCGAACATCGCGTGGGTCAGCTCCCTGTCGGCATCGATGTCCTCCGCCCGGCCGTCGAAGGCGCGCATGGCTCGGGGACGAGCGGGGTGGCTATAGGGGCTGTTGTGTGTACTTTCAGCAGGGTCGTCGACAGAGGACTCGCTTCGGCGTTTCACGAACGGTTCGCGTTCGCCCGGTGGTACGGAACCACAACGGTCTCTATAAACGCCCACGCATCCTTTCGTCGGCGATGGCGGTCACGCTCTCCCCGGAAGCGCTCTCGCCCTACCGGCGTTTCTCGCTGTACAACTCGCCCTACACTGCCCACGACCGGGGCTGTGCCATCGACCTCTATCCCATCCCGGGATTCGGCCCGACAGCCGACGGCACGCACTCGATGGCCCCCTCGCCCGTCGCGGGCGAGGTGTTCGACATCCGTACTGTGCGCGCGCCGTCGAAACCCTACGCTGTCGAGAACGACCATCTCGTGCTCATCGACACCGGTGAGTACGTCGCGCGCATCCTTCACGTCGAGCCAGCCGTTGAAGCGGGCGATGTACTCGCAATCGGCGACCACATGGGACAACTCGTCCGTGCTGGTTTCTTCGCGCCGTGGGTCGACAACCACGTCCATCTCGAATTTCGAGACCTTGAGGCGAATCCCTATCGCGCGAGCGGGTCCGCGCCGCTCGCCGTTGACGTCGACATCGAGGGGTTGGCATGGGATGGTTCCGGAACCGTGGTCGAGACCGACGACACGTATGCCGTCCTCGATTCACCCACTCACCCCGCGCCGGGCGAGCGGTTCGTCGGCCTCGCAAGCGACGGCGGGGCGGTTCTCGATGGCGGTCTCGTCCACTATACGGGCGGTGGCGCACTCGGTGGTGGAGAGGGACCGGTCTCGCTGTTCGGCCAGCGGGTCGGAAGCGCATCCGGGCGCGACATCCGATGGAACGGTCTCTCGGTCCTCGCAAACGACGCCCCGATTACCGGACTGTCGCTGTTCTGTGCCCGCGATGCCTTCGGCGCGAAGCTCGTCTGTCCCGGCCGGGAGTTCGCCGTCGGCGAGCGCGTGCAGGTCGAACTCCGGCCGAGCGACGACCCGGTGCGGCTCGGTTGACGCGACCGACGGGTACAAACCGTTCGCCAGTCACGAACCGCCATGACCGACCCCGAGATTCCCGACCAGACGACCGACCTCCTCCAGCGCTACATCGACGCCCACGGCTATCTCTCGTGGCTCGGGATGCACGTCGAGTCGATGGACTATGGAACGCTCGTGATGACTATTCCTTTCGACGAGAAGTTGACGAACTCTCGGCCGGGCGAGAACGGTGAGACGCCCGCACGCATCCACGGCGGCATCGCCGCGACGCTCATCGACACCGCCGGTGGCATCGCGCTCCGTCCCTTCCTCGACGACCCGATGAACGACGACGTGGCGACCATCAACCTCAACCTCAACTACCTCCGGCCCGCCGGCGACGACCTCACGGCGACCGCCGAGGTGGTCCGGGCGGGCGAGAGCGTCGGCGTCTCCACAGTCACGGTCGAGAGCGAAGCGCCCGACGGCGAGAGCAAGCCCGTCGCCACCGGACAGGGTGCCTACCGGCTGTTCCGCTCGTAATCAGACGAACTCGATGGTCTCGCGCTCGGCGACCTCTCCGAATAGCCAGTCGGCGTGGTCCATCACGTACTCGTGGTGGTCCTCCTCGATGTAGCCGATGGCGTCGGCGACGAGCACGGGTCTGTAATCGCGCAGGCCGGCGCTGCCGGCCGTGTGGAGCACGCAGACGTTCGCGAGCGTCCCACAGAACAGCAGGTCGTCGATGCCGTGGGCGTCGAGCCATCCCTCTAACTCCGTGTCGTGAAAGGCATCGTAGGTGTGCTTTTCGACCACGTGGTCGTCCGCCTCGACGTCGAGACCCTCCACGACATCGGTCTCCCACGTCCCTTCGACGAGGTGTTCGCCCCAGCGCTCGAACTCGTCGTAGTAGTGGCTGTCGTCGAACTGGCCTTCGGGATGGATGTCCGTGGTGAAAAGCACCGACGCGCCGGCCGTGCGGGCCGCATCGAGCAGTTCGGCGATGGGGTCGACGGCGCGCTCGCTGGCTGGGGCGTGGAGGCTGCCGTCGGGATGACAGAACCCGTTTTGCATGTCCACCACGACGACCGCCGTCCGTGTTGGCTCGAACTCCATACGCTCACTACTTCTGGATTCGACAAATGCCTTTGCTCGCCAGCCGGGTCCTTTTTGCCCATAGCGCCCCCGCTTCGCACAATGCGCTCCCGCGTCGCCGTCCTGTGCGTGCTGCTCGTCGTTCTCGCCGGCTGTAGCGCCCCCTTCTCTATCGGCGGCGAGGGAACCACCGGCGGACCCGGCGGTTCCGAAGCGGGTGGGGCAGAGGCTCCAGCTACCGACACCGCGACCGCCGACGCCCCGGCTCAGAGTCCCGCCGACCCCGCCGAGGACGTCCTCGGTTGGGAGGGTGGGTACTGGTACAACGAGTCGATTCCCGTCACGGTCGAGGACGGTCTCAACGCGAGCGAACAGTCCGCGTTCGTCAACCGGACGATGGCCCGTATCGAGCGCGTTCGGGAGTTGGAGTTCAACGAGACAGTACCGGTGGAGGTC
>CAZJHA010000135.1:3773-6037 GCA_964545755.1 uncultured Halobacteriales archaeon
ACCTTTCTTCGGGAACACCGCCGACGCGAGACGGCTACAACGCCCGCAACGGTCTCATCGAGGGCGAAGCGAACTACGTCCAGCGCCGCTATGAGGCCAACTGTGGCGGTCAGTGGCGCTGTCTCGACATCAGCAGTGCTGGCGGCGGTGGCGGGGGCGGGGGCGACCTCCATCTCGGCGTCTACGCGCTCGAATACTTCCCGTACGCCGACGGGCCGGCCTTCGTCGATTCGGTCTTCGACCGCAAGGGCTGGCAGGGCGTGAACGCCCTCCACGAGGACGTGCCCGAGAGCACCGAGCAGGTCATCCATCCCCGAAAGTACGGCACCGACGCGCCGAGGAACCTCACGATTCGAAACGCGAGTTCGGCGGGCTGGGAGCGGGTTCGCCCCGACGGCCGGCCGGACTACGCCACGCTCGGCCAGTCGGCGCTGTCGGCGATGTTCGGCTACACCATCTACGACAGCTACAATCAGTCGCCGGTCATTCCCCCGCAGGCGTTCCTCAACACCGAGGGCGGGAGCGTCAACCGGACCGACCCCTTCGAGTACGGTCTCGCCTATACGAACGGCTGGGACGGCGACCGGATGATCGTCTACGAGAAGAACAACCGAACCGGCTACGTCTGGAAACTCGCGTGGGACTCGCCCGCCGAAGCCCGCGAGTTCGTGCGCGGCTACCGGGAACTGCTCACCCACTGGGGTGGCGAGCGCGTGCTCGGCCGGCAGGGCGTCTGGGAAATCGAACGGGCGAGTCCCTTCGCCGACGCCTTCCGAATCTCGCGGCAGGGCAGTACTGTGACCATCGTCAACGCTCCACGGCCTGACGCCCTCGATGCGGTCCATGCGGACGGCTGACGAATGGCTTTTGCCGGCCGGCCGACCACTCATCCCATGGCCGACCCGTTCGACGTCATCTCCCAAGAGACCATCCGCGAGGGCCGCGCGACCGATGCCTACTTCGAGCGCACAGTCGAAACGCTCGAACACGCCGAGAAGAACCCCAACGTCGTCGCCGAGGTCACTGCCGACCAGTTTCCCACGGGCGAGTTCGAAGTCTTTGGGGGTGTCGCCGACGCCGCCCGCCTGCTCGCCGGGCGCGGTGTCGACGTGGATGCACTCGCCGAGGGCCAACTGTTCGACGGCGGGCCGGTCATGTCCATCGAAGGCCCGTATCTCGCATTCGCCCGGCTGGAGACCGCGCTGTTGGGATTTCTCTCCCAAGCCTCGGGGATGGCGACGAACGCGCTCCGTGCGCGCCGCGTGGCTCCCGACTCGTCGCTACTGAGTTTCGGCGCGCGCCACGTCCATCCGTCCATCGCGGCGGTCGTCGAGCGAAGCGCTCTCCTCGGGGGATTCGACGGCTTCTCGCACGTGGCAGCCGGCGAGTTGCTCGGCCGGGAGGCAAGCGGCACGATGCCCCACGCGCTCGTCATCGCCTTCGGCAAGGGCAACCAAGAGGGGGCGTGGACGGCCTTCGACGAGGCGGTCTCCGAATCAGTCCCCCGCATCACGCTCTGTGATACCTACTCCGACGAAGTTGACGAGGTGCTGCGCGCGGCCGACGCCTTGGGAGACGATCTCGACAGCGTGCGCATCGACACGACGAGTTCCCGGCGGGGCGACATCCGCCACATCATCCGCGAGGTGCGCTGGGAACTCGACGCACACGGACGGGAGGACGTCGAGGTGTTCGTCAGCGGCGGTCTCGATCCCGACTCCCTGCGAGCGCTGCGGGACGTCGCCGCGGGCTTCGGCGTCGGCGGCTACGTCTCCAACGCTGACCCCGTCGATTTCGCGCTCGACATCGTCGAGGTCGAGGATGAACCGGCCGCGAAGCGCGGTAAGCTCTCCGGGAAAAAACAGGTCTATCGCACGGACGAGGGTGGTCATCACGTCGCGCTCGCCGACCACGAGTCGGATGGCGAACCGCTTCTCGAACCGCTGATTCGTGACGGCGACCTCGTACGGGAGTTCGACCTCGACGATGCGACCGAGCGCGCCCGCGAGGATGCGGAAGCGGTCGACTTCGCGTGACGAGCGAACCGCTTTTGACGGTTGCCGGCCTATCGTGAATCGGCAGAGAGAGCCCGGCCACCGCGGCGCTGCTGCGCACGCGAGGAAAGTCCCCCCACCGCCGGGCAGGTGACCGGGGAAACCCCGGGACGGGAGACCGTCGGCGCTGGAACAGCAACGAGACCCCTCCACCCGACCGATGCGGTGCGGGAGGCGGCTTCGCCGCCTCCTCGGCGCGAGCGGCACGGG
>CAZJHA010000136.1:0-1643 GCA_964545755.1 uncultured Halobacteriales archaeon
CCGACGGTATGAGCGTCGGTCGACACCCGCGCCGAAACCGAACTGATTCGACACAGCGACACCGCAGCCGACTCGGGTCGGCAAGCCGCTTTTGCCATTCAGTATCATAGTGATTGGCATGAGTGTCATCGCCGAGTACAGCCTCGCCCCGGGCCGGCTCTCGTTCGCGGCGGCGCTCGCGGCGGTTTCGTCAATCGAACTCGAAATCGAGCGGGAGTACGGGACACGCTCTGCGATGCCAGTCGTGTTCTGCTGGGCACACGGCGACGATCTCGACGGCTTCGAGTGAGCGCTCACAGAGGACGAGACCGTCACCGACGTCCGTCGGGTGAGCGGTGTGGGCGACCGGCGGCTCTATCGCGTACGGCTGACCGGCGCGGCCCCGGTCGTGACCTACGATACATGGATAGACCTCGGGGCCGCACGGCTCGAAATGCACTATCACGACGGGCGCTGGCACGCCCGGATGCGCTTTCCCGACCGCGAGGCACTGGGTACCTTTCGAACGTTCTGTCTCGACCGTGACCTCGACTTTCGGCTCCATCGGCTCTACGACAGCGACCCCGAGCGCGGGCCGTCGCGCGAGCGCCTCACGAGCCACCAGCGCGAGGCACTCCGGCTGGCTCACGAGGGTGGCTACTTCCGGATTCCCCGCGGGACGACCCTCGGTGACATCGCCGCGGAACTCGGTATCTCGAATCAGGCCGCCTCCGAGCGGGTACGCCGCGGCTGTGGACGACTCGTCGGCGACCGCTTCGGATGACGTTCGCCTTGGCTATCAGGGACGACCGTTTACTTTCCTGCCCGACAACCGAATGTTGGGACGGTCCCAGGCGGTCCGTTGCGTGGCATCACCATACCGTCTCCGTCCCGCCCGTTTTTCGACCGCATACCGCAAACGCCGGTTACAGCTCGATTTCGGTCGTCGGGTCCGGGAGGCTCCAGAGCACCTCGGGGAGGAAAGAATCTAGGTTGTCGATGACGCGCCGGTCGCTCACGTCGAGACCCTCACAGTGTTCTTCGGCCGAATCGCGCACCGTGACGTGAATCTCCCCGTCCTGAAGATGGACTTCGAGCGGGAAGATCGAACAGCGCGCGGGCTTCCAGTCCTCCTCGGCGTGGAGTTCGCAGAGACCATCCTCCGAGAGAAAATAACATGCCGCGCCGTCCTCTCCGGTGTGGTCGTTCCTATCCTTCTCCTCGCGCCGGACGAAGCGCTCGCCCCGAAAGTCGGTGGTCGCGTCGTTGAGGTTCGCGTGGGCGGCGAGTTCGAGCAGGTCGTGGTCGTAGAGCAAGACCCCATGTTGGCAGCACCACGTACACGAATCGACGCACTCGAAGGTGAGGGAGGGGTCGAACTCACAGACCGCCTCACAGCCCGGATGGACCTCGACGCGCCGTTCGTGGGTCACAGAGGGAAGTCAGTCCCAGATCGGGCAAAGTCTTCCGGTCCTAACTGTAGCCACGCCAGCGATGGCCGCACTCGGTACACTTGAAGAATCGCGTCGGCGGCTCGTCGGCTGACCCAGTTTGCTTGATGGTGTACCACGCGCGCTCGGTTCCGCACTCCTCGCATTCGACTTCGGCAGTGGGTTTGCCCTCGTCGGCGGCGTCCTCGCTGGTCTCGATGACGTCGTCGTGGG
>CAZJHA010000136.1:1743-6003 GCA_964545755.1 uncultured Halobacteriales archaeon
GTGGGTTTGCCCTCGTCGGCGGCGTCCTCGCTGGTCTCGATGACGTCGTCGTGGGTCTGTGAGTCGGTGCTCACGAACGATGCTGCCACCTCCTCGTCTTTCGGCACGCGCGCACCGCAGCCCGAACAGACCATCTCGTCGCCGTCTCCGTGCATCATCGAGCCGCAGTCGTCGCAGAACTGCATGCGCGAGGTAGGTACTCGAAGCGCAAAAGCGTCCGCTTACTCCAGCGTCTCGATGCGCGCACCCTCGTTGTCCGGCGTACAGACCATCACGTCGCCATCGACACCCACGGCGGACAGCGCCTCGCGGGCGGCCGTCCGTGCCGTCTCGGCGCGCTCATCGTCGGTGAGGCCGTAGACGGCGGGTCCCCACGAGGACTGGCCCGCACCGGCGACCGCCGGCGAGCGTTCGAGCACGTCGATGAGTTCGCCGAGCGGCGGGCGATAGACTCCACCCTGTTCGTCGGCATACCACGCGCCATTGAGACGGCTCACGGCGGCGATGGCATCTCCAAATTCGTGCCAGTCGTCCTCGGCGACCGCGGGGAGCAGCCGCTGGGCGACAATTCGAGCGATGTCGTCGGCGACCGCCGGGTCGGCATGTTCGACCACCCGCTCGATACTTCGGTCCTCGCGCTCGTCGCTCCGGCCCGGCTCGATGTCCGGGACGGCGACCACGAACCGCCACGAATCGGTGAGCGCGTGGCGGGCAATCGGCCGTGGAACCGACCACTCGCCGGCCGGCGGCGGCTGGGTCGTGAATCGCTCGGCCGGATGGCCGGCGTCGATGACAAATCCCCCATTCTCGAACGTTCCGCAGCCGACGCCGCTGCGCCCGCCACGGCCGAGCTGTGGCGCGCGCTCTCGCACCCGTGGCTCGCGGTCGTGGGCGCGCGCGACCGCTGCGAGGGTCGCAAGCGCGAGTCGTGTGCCGCTGCCGAGACCCACGTGTGCGGGCAATTGCTCGTGAACCGTGAGGTCGACACCGGGAACATCGAGCAGGTCGAGCGCGCGCGCCGCATACTCGCTCACCTGTGAGTCGTCACACCGGAGTTCGCCGGCCGGGGTTGCTTCGATGCGGACCCGTGGCTCGCGGAGGGAAACCCCGAGACCGCCGTAGAGCCGCTCGCGCGCGAGCGAGAGGTTCTGAAAACCGAAATGGATGCGCCCGCCGGCGGTCACACGAACTCGCGCCATATCCTCCAAACGACTGCACGCCGAAAGTCGCTTTCTACTCGATGCCCGAAAGGACGGTCGCTGCCGCCCGGCCAGCGCCGTTTTCGTACACCGGTCGTTCGAGCGGCTGGCCGACCGCACGCACCACATGGGACGGCGAGTGTTCGACCTGAAAGCCCGCCAATCCTGTGCGCTCGATGACCCGTGAGACGCCGTGTTGTTCGTCAGTGAACGGATAGACGATACAGGGCGTGCCCGCGACCGCGGCCTCCATGATGGTCGAATAGCCCGAGCAGACGACGCGCTCGGCGGCACGGAGATGCGGAAGCAGCGCCGGCACACACTCCCAGTCATCGCCGCCGACGAGCGTCGTGTCATGGCCCGCCGCTCGCAACCGCTCGGCGAGGACATCGAACCCCGTCGAGTACGCGCTCGGCACCACCAGCACGTCGGTCCGCTCGGGCACGGGCGGCGTTTCGGCGAGCACGTCGGTTTCGGAGACGCTCGCGCCGTCGGCCAGCACGCGCGCCCGCTCGTCGGCCGCTTCCGTCGGCGGGACATCGAGCGCAATCGGCGGAATCGCGGTCACGCCGGCGGGGTCGCCGGGGTCGGGCGGCCAGATGGATGGATAGAGAAACGCCTTGGCCGAATGCAGCTGGTGGCGGTTGAGTAGCCACGTAAAGCCCTGCTCGATGACCGCATCGTAGTAGGAAGCAGCGTTGTGTGTACAGACGAACAGGGGAACGTCGACGAACTCGGCGGCCATCGCGGCGAACATGTCGTCGGTCACCAGCGCGTCCGGGCGCTCGTGGCGCAGCCAGCGCACGTAATCGTACACCCGGCGCGCGCTATTTGGAAGGCTGTGGCCGAGCACGCGCAGCAGCGAACCGCCCTGATAGTCGCCGATGAAGTCGACGGGTGAGGGTTCGAACTGCTCGTACCCGTTGCGTTCGATAAATCGTGCACCCGGACCACCGCCGGCAAGCGTGACCGTGGCCCCGCGGGCTTCGAGCGCTCTCGCCACCGCCAGCATGCGGGTCGCGTGACCCGCCCCCTCGGGGTAGTGGGCGACGGCCACAGTCGGAGTCATCGTCCCCTTCTGTCAGCGCACTCCTCAAAACTGGTTCGACTCGTCGATTGGCGTCATCGGGGGTACTTATGTTCGTGGCAACCGAGTTCGATTCATGAGCCAGCAGCGCCAACGGCCCGGCGATACCGAAAAGTCCGAGCAGTTGCGAAGCCGTGAAGTCACCGACGGCCCGGAGCGTGCCCCACACCGTGCGATGTTCCGCGCGATGGGATTTTCGGATACGGACCTCGACTCGCCGATGGTCGGCGTGGCGAACCCCGCCGCCGACATCACGCCCTGTAACGTCCACCTCGATGACGTGGCCGGGGCCGCCACCGACGGCATCGAGGATACAGGAGGGATGCCAATCGAGTTCGGCACCATCACCATCTCCGACGCCATCTCGATGGGCACCGAAGGGATGAAGGCCTCCCTCATCAGTCGGGAGGTCATCGCCGATTCGGTCGAGTTGGTCTCCTTCGGCGAGCGCATGGACGCCCTCGTCACCGTCGCGGGCTGTGATAAGAACCTCCCGGGAATGATGATGGCAGCCATCCGTACCGACCTCCCGACCGTGTTCTGCTATGGCGGGTCCATCCTGCCCGGCGAGCACGAGGGCCGGGACGTCACAGTTCAAGACGTCTTCGAGGGCGTCGGGACCTACGCACAGGGCGAGATGAGCCGCGAGGAACTCGACGACCTCGAACGCAACGCCTGTCCCGGTGCCGGCTCCTGTGGCGGGATGTTCACCGCGAACACGATGGCCGCGATATCGGAGGCCATCGGTCTCGCGCCGCTCGGCAGCGCCAGCCCGCTCGCCGAGAGCGACGAGCGCGAGGCGGTCGCCCGCGAGGCTGGCGAAATCGTCCTCGATGCAGTGGAGGCCGACCGCAAACCCTCGGATATCCTCACGCGCGCGAGTTTCGAGAACGCCATCGCCCTCCAAGTCGCCCTCGGCGGCTCGACCAATGGAGTGCTCCACCTGCTGGCGATGGCCGCCGAGGCCGGCATCGACCTCGACATCGATACCTTCGACAAGATATCCAAGCGTACGCCGAAGATCGCCAATCTCCAGCCCGGCGGCACGCGCGTGATGGAGGACCTCCACGAGGTCGGTGGCGTGCCGGTCGTTATCCGCCGGCTCGTCGAGAGTGGCTATATCGATGGGGATGCGATGACCATCACCGGGCGCACGATAGCCGAGGAACTCGACGAACTCGACCTGCCGGCCAACGAGGACATCGATGTGGACTTCCTGCAGCCCGTTTCGGACCCCTTCCACGAGGAGGGCGCAATCAGGATTCTGAAGGGCAATCTCGCGCCCGAGGGGGCGGTCCTGAAAGTCACCAGCGACGACGAACTCCGACAGGAAGGCACAGTTCGGGTGTTCGAGGGTGAGGAGGATGCAATGGCATACGTTCAAGAGGGCCACGTCGAGACGGGTGACGTGCTCTGCATCCGCAACGAGGGGCCACGCGGCGGACCGGGCATGCGCGAGATGCTCGGCGTCACCTCGGCGGTCGCCGGGCAGGGCCACGCCGACGACGTGGCGCTGTTGACCGACGGACGCTTCTCGGGCGCGACTCGTGGCTTCTCCATCGGCCACATCGCGCCCGAGGCCGCCGTCGACGGCCCGATTGCCGCGCTCGAAGACGGTGACACCGTATCCATCGACGTTTCGGAGCGTCGCCTCGACGTCGACCTGAGCGACGAGGAGATCGAATCGCGGCTGGCCGAGCGCGACCGCCTCGAGCCGGACTACACCGCTGGCGTGCTGGCGAAGTACGGCGAAGCCTTCGGCTCGGCGGCCAACGGTGCGGTGACGAACCCCGGTGTGAAACGCGAGTGAGGATGGTGCGCCGCGGTGGTGGTGCTCACCGTGGCGACCGCAGTGCTGTTGCGGCGTGGCTACCGGTCGTTCCGGCAACGAGCAGTGTTCATGTCATCAGTACTCGGTTCCCTTCCGGGCGCGGTGGCCCGCATCGAAGGGGTGTTTCTCCTTCCGCACGTTCG
>CAZJHA010000137.1:0-5992 GCA_964545755.1 uncultured Halobacteriales archaeon
TGCTTGCTCGCCACGAGCCGAGACGACATCGGTTGCAGCGAACTCGCGGGCAAGTCGAGACGGTCTTCGGAATGGCTCATCACAATCACGCGCTCGGCTCCGAGGCGTTGCGCCGCGAGCACGCCGCAGGGTCCAACCGCACCGTCGCCGACGACGGCAGTATCACTAGCTTCAACTCTGGCACTAACAGCGGCATGATGACCCGTCGCCATGACATCCGTCAGCGGCAGGAGCGATTCGAGAACGTCTTTATCGTTTGCATATCGGTCGGGACCCGAACGAGCGTTCCGTTGGCGAACGGCACACGAAGTTTTCAGCCTGTGCGCCATCCAATACTCGTCCCCACTGTAGAGGTCGATATGCGTCGCGCGCCCGATCCTGTTTACTGAATATCCATCCTCGTGAAGCGGAACTGGCTCACAATTATCAATACGAGTGTAGCAGCGAGCAGGATGGCCGCACTCGTGAAGTCGTAGGTCCCTTCGAGCAGGACCTCGTTCGCGTCGAAGTAGGTCATCGGCGCGATGTTCGCCAGCCAGCCGTAGTCCGTTACGGGGATGAACGACTGGAGCAGGTACAGCGCGAAGAGCACGCCGATAGCCGCGTTCTGGGCGGTGTCCGTGTCGTCGAGAAGTACCGACAACACCAGCCCGATGGCCCCACAGCACAGCAGATACGGCACTGCGAGCACGTGGACCATGACGAGTTCCTCGATGGCTATCGACGGCCCGATGAACAGCGTGCCGACGTAGATCGCTGCCGGCGTGAGGACGCTGGCGACGAGAATCGGCACCAACAGTGCGAGGAATTTCTCGATGAGGACGCTCGTTCGCGAGACCGGGTTCGCAAGCAGCACGTCCATCCGGTCTTCGTCGATGTCGCTCCGAATCGACCCTGCCGCGGTGTAGGCGAGGTAGAGGCCGAAGAACACCGCCCACATCAAGGTGTAAAACTCCCCGGCGAGCAGGCCTTCGAGGCTCGTCATGCTCTCCAACCCGAAGGCCTCGATGAACGGCTGCGGGAGTTCCGCCATGACCTGTTTGAACTGGGCGCTGGCGGCGACGTTGGTCGTGATCAGCGGAGCGGACGCGACGAACAACATCGCCAGCAGCGCGAACGCGACGCTGATTGTGAGTGCGCTCTTGAGTCGGTGCCTGCCTTCGTAGCGCAGGACCGCAAGGGTCATTGGATATCCATCCTCCCGAACCGCCACTGACCCGCGAGAACCAGTACGACGGTGGCCGCGAGCAGGATTCCTGCGCCAGCGAGGTCGTAGGTGCTGTTGACGAGGATTGCGGTCGGGTCGAAGTAGTTCATCGGGGTAAGAACGCCGAGAAACTCTAGGTCTGTTCCGATAAACACCGTCTCGATGAGAAAGGCCACCACGAGCACGCCGACCGAGGCATTCTGAGCAAGGCTCTCGTTTGCGAGAAACACCGAGAGCGCGAATCCGACCGCCGCACAGCACAGCAGATACGGCACCGCGAGCGCGTGAAGCGCGACGAGATCGACGACATCGAGCGGTTCGTCGATGAGTACCGACCCAACGTAGAGCACGACCGGCGTGACGGCGTTGACCGCGAGGATCGGCACCAGCATGGAGAGAAACTCCTCGCCGACGAGCCTCGTCCGGGCAATCGGCGCGGAAAGGAGGGTATCCATCCGACCCGTCTCGATGTCGCCAGCGACCAGTCCGGCCGCGGTGTAGGCGAGGTAGAGACCGAGCACGAGTATCCAGCCGAACTGATAGAGTTCGACCGCGAGCAGCCCCGGAAGGGTGTTGAACGCTTCCAGACCGAATCCCTCGGTGAACTGCGGGGGAAAGTCACTGAAGACCGCTTCGAGGTCGAAGTCGGAATAGGCGGGCGAGAGCGCGACGAACATCGCGCCGTAGAAACTCGCCGCGACCGCGATGGTGGTCCCGAGCACCAGTTTCCGTTCGCTCTCGTAGCGCGCGACCTCAAACATTCGCCTGCTCCTCACTACTCGGCTCGCGGTCGGGGTCGACCTCACCGTAAAAGCGCATGAACACGTCTTCGAGTGGGGCATCCTCGATATCGAGGTCGAGGATGTCGTACTGGATCATGTGTTCGAGCAGCGCGTTGTAATCGCCGGTGTAGGTGAAGCTCACGGTCGTCCCCTCGCGGCTTCCCGACGGACCCCCCTCGCTCTCGGTCGATGGGTCGTCTTCTCCACCGTCGGATCGCTCCGCGTTCCGCCGAGGATCGCGCTCGCTTCGTTCGCGCTCACCTCCGTCGGTCGCGGCGGGTTGGGCCGGCTGCTCGTCGCCGGTGACGTCGACGTCGTGCGCACCGTCGATGGCGAACGCGCCGGCTTCGACGGGTTCGGCGACGCGGACCGCGACGCGCTTGCCGCCACGTTCGAGCAACGTCTCGACGTCTTCGAGTTCGACGAGGTGGCCGTTCCGGATGACGCCCACTCGGTCGCAGACCTTCTGGACCTCGCTCAGGATGTGCGAGGAGAAGAAGAACGTCTTGCCCTTTGCCCGTTCGCCCCGGATGAACTCGTAGAAGCGCTCCTGCATCAGTGGGTCCAGCCCCGAGGTGGGTTCGTCCATGATGACGAGGTCGGGATCATGCATGAACGCGAGCACGACCGCGAGCTTGCGCTTGTTGCCCGTCGAATACTCGCCGATCTCGCGATCCATCGGCGGGTCGAACAGTTCCAGCAACTCCCCGCTGCGCGTATCGCCCTTGAGCGACGCCTGGTACCGTAGAAACCGCCGGCCGGTAACGCTCTCGTCGAAGCCCATCTCCGCGGGAACGTACCCCACGTGTCGCTTGGCCTCGATCATCGCGCTTCGGTCGGTGATGTCGTGACCGAGCACGGTCGCGCTCCCTTCGGTCGGCGATTGAAACCCCATCAGCGTCCGGATGGTGGTAGACTTACCCGCCCCGTTCGGTCCGAGAAAACCGAAGATTTCGCCATCTTCGACGGCAAACGACAGTGACTCGATTGCACGAACGTTTCCGTAGTCTTTCGTGAGACTGTTCACATCGATTGCTACCATACCCGACACTCAGATCTATAACCAAATATCTATTTCGGTCACATAGTCTTATATATAACCAAATTGGTTATGTATTCACAGACCGGAGGAGTAGTATGCGTGGTTTCAGCGACGAGCAGCGAGATCGTATTCGAGAACAGCTGATCGAGACAGGACGCGAATTACTACTCACGTACGGACCGAAGAAAACGACGGTCGAGGACATCACCGGTCCTGTCGGAATCGCGAAACCGACGTTCTATCAGTTCTTCGACGCGAAAACCGACCTCTACATCGTGATTCTGGAACGCGAATTACAGGAGTACATGGAAACTGCCCGGTCGGAGCTTGAAGGCGTCGACGACCCCCAAGAGGCACTGGAGCGATTGTTCTGGTGCTACGCTGAGTTCGGTGAAGGGAACGAGTTCATCCAGCAAACGGTCATTCAGGGCAACTACCAAGACATGATTGGAAGCGGAACGTCGGAGCAACTCGACAATCTAGTTCGAACCGAGATGGCGGAGTTCATCCCTCTTATCGAAGACATCCAGAACCGAAGCGATGGCCCACTCACCGAGATGGACCCACTCACTGTTCTGGGCATCATGGGATCGTCGATTGGCCTGTTGGTGCTCCACAAGGACGAATACGAGCAGTTCGAGGGGGAGTTCGAGGGTATCGAAAAGGGGTACTACCACCACATGCAGGACACGTTGATTACGACTATCGCACGAGGACTAACAGTCGGAGGGTGATTCGCCCTGTCGAAACGAGACTCGGGACTGTCTCAAGGACGAACTCATCACGGCAATCCGGTTCGGGTTTGGTCCCGCTTGGAGTAACCCGCAAGGAGATGCCCGTCTGCTCGTGCTCACCGTGAGACGAGCTCCTTCGATGAATCGGTAGTCGGCGTTAGTCGTCGTGTCGGGTTCGTCGTCTTCGTCGACCGCTCCACGACTGTCGTTGTCGACATCATCGGAGTTGCCGCTATCCGGTTCATCGTCCTCGTCGAGATGACCATCACCGTCCCTCCATCGGTCGGCATCGCTGACGGCCCGACGGCATCGTTTTGGTCGACGGCCACCGACGCCGAGACGATGATGGCGACGACACACGCGTTAGCCGGCATGGCGCTCGCCGCGCTCGTCGCCCCCGAGCAGGCGGGCGTGGCACTTCCAGCGGGGTTCGTCGGCGGGTTGTTCCCCGACCTCGACCTGTATGCCGGCCACCGGAAGACGCTGCATTTCCCCGTTTACTACTGGCCGCTCGCCCTCACCGGGGGTGTGCTCGCGGCGGTTGCGACCGGACCGGCGACCGTCGGTCTCGCGTGCTTTCTCCTCGCGGCGGCGCTGCACTCGGCGATGGACACCCTTGGTGGCGGTCTCGAACTCCGACCGTGGGAAGAGACCTCCGAGCGGGCGGTGTACAACCACTATACGGATCGCTGGCACCACCCACGGCGGTGGGTGCGCTACGACGGCGCGCCAGAGGACGCCCTGCTCGGGGCGCTGTTTTCCCTCCCGACGCTTCTCGTCGCGGGCACCGCGATGCGCTGGCTGGTCGGGGTAGCGCTCTGTCTCTCGGTCGCCTACGTGCTCGTCCGTCGGCGCATTCCCGTAGTCACCGACCGTTTGGTCGCGTTCGTACCCGCTGGGTTGGTCGAATACGTCCCCGAACGGTTCGTCGAGGGCTAACCCATCCCGCCGACCGGCCGACCGCCGCTTTTTATCACTCGCCGTCGAATGGAGAGGGTAGGCCATGTACGAGACCATCCTCGTTCCGACCGACGGCAGCGCCGGGGCAAGAGGGGCCGCACGCCACGGGCTGGCGCTCGCCGATGCCTTCGGGGGTCGCGTGCGCTTTCTGAGCGTCGTCGACGAGGCGAACAGCAGTGGTCTCGTCGACCTCGACTCGCTGACCGACCGGAAGACGGTACTCGACGAGGAAGCGACCGACGCGCTCGACACGCTCGAAGCGCTCGCGGCCGAGACCGATGTGCCCTACGAGACGGCAGTCGAGCACGGTACGGTCCACGAGACCATCCTCGACGACGCCGCCGCACACGACGTCGACCTCATCGCGATGGGCACCCACGGCCGCACGGGTCTCCAGCGGGTGCTCATCGGCAGCGTGACCGAACGTGTCGGCCGGACGAGCGACATTCCCGTGTTCACCACGCGGCGCGAACCGGACGGCGACCCCTCCTACGGCGACGTGTTGATTCCAACCGATGGAAGCGACGCCGCGAGCGCCGCCGTCGAACACGGGCTGGCCATCGCCGAGCGCTACGGCGGCACCGTCCATGCGCTGTCGGTCGTCGATTTGAGTTCGCTCGTTGGTTCCTACGACGCCGGTCCCGGCATCTCGACGGTCCTCGATGCGTGGTCCGACGACTGTGAGCGCGCCGTTGGGACTGTGGCCGAGGCGGCCGACGCCCGCGACGTCGAGGTCGTTACCAACGTCGTGCAGGGGACGCCCTACCGCGCCATTACCGACTACGTCGACGAGGCGGGCATCGACCTCGTCACGATGGGTACCCACGGCCGCACGGGCGTCGAGCGCTACCTCGTCGGCAGCGTGACCGAACGCGTCGTCAGAACCGGCGACGCGCCCGTGCTCACGGTTCGGCAGGCCTGAGGGTGACCGGCTGAATCCCCATTCCTCCCCCATTTCTCGAAACCCGCTGGAGCCGATGGAACTCCACTGTCACACGAAACACGTATTCAAACAGCTCGTAGCAGCGTCGAGAGAGCGTCGACGGTTCGTGCACACGATCCGTGGATGTTCATCCGCCGCTCGTCGCCCCGATACGTGGGTCGAGCGCCCGACGAAGACCGAGTGTGAGATGTTGTCTTGAACCGGTCTCAAAAACTATCGCAATTATTCACGAACGAACAGACCAACAGCAATATAATGGCCCAACTGACTAGCTGTACTTCTGCGGTTCAGCGGCATCGCTATCTTGCTCAGTAGCCTCTGAGA
>CAZJHA010000138.1:0-5935 GCA_964545755.1 uncultured Halobacteriales archaeon
ACTGCGATGGTCAGGGGGTTGACTGACTGGTGATCAACCGCAGAAGTACAGCTAGCTATCGATGAGATGATTGCACTTCATTCGATAGCAGGTGGTGTGGTTCTTCGGCCGTGCTGTGGCGACCGTTCGACCGAGCGGCGGTGTCGATGAGTCAGCGACTGCTCGCGGCCGCATTCGTCGCGCTCGGCACGCTCTGGGGGAGTTCGTTCGTCGCCATCGACCTCGGACTGCCCTATTTCCCGCCGTTGCAGTTCGCCGGTCTGCGATTTCTCATCGCCGGCGTGGTGGTTCTCGGCTACGCATGGCGGACGACGACGCGCTGGCGGCCACGCGGCTCCCGGGAATGGGCGCTCGCGGGCGTCGCGGGGGTCTTCCTCATCGGCGGCCACCACGCCTTCCTCTATCTGGGCCAACAGCACGTCAGCAGTGCCGTTGCGGCCATCGTCGTCAGCCTCGGTCCCGTCCTGACGGCGCTGTTCGCCGTCGCCATCCTCGATACGCACCTCTCGACGATGGACGGTATCGGGTTCGGATTCGGTCTTCTCGGGGTGATGCTGGTCGCCCAGCCCGGCATCGCCGAGGGGAGCAGTCTGCCGTTGGCCGACCGACTCGCGGCCCTCGACCCCGGCGCGCTGCTGGCCGGCGACATGACGGGTATCGTGTTGGTCTTCTTCGCGGCCGCGGCGTTCGCCCTCGGCGGCGTGCTGACGCGTACCATCGAGACCACGCTGCCGATGCGTACGGTACAGGCGTGGGCGATGCTCATCGGGGCGGCGCTGCTCCTCCTCGTCGGGGGCGCACGCGGCGAGTCGCTCGCGGCCATCCGGTGGACGCCGACGGCGAGCCTCTTGCTTGCCTATCTCGGTCTCGTCCCCGGTGCCGGTGCCTTTCTCATCTACTTCACGCTGCTCGACCGCCTCGGGCCGGCACAGGTCAACCTCATCGGCTATCTCGAACCCGCCGCCGCGACGGTGCTGTCGTGGCTCGTCCTCGGCCAACTCATCGACCCGCTGACGGCACTCGGGTTCGCCGCCATCGTCGCCGGATTCGTCTGTATCCAGCGCCGCTCGCTGGTCACCCTCCTCGCGCGGCGGTTGCTGCCCGCATCGGGCTGAGAGACAATCGAAACCGGAGCGTTCAATGGGCCGACTTGGGGTAGGACAACTATGCCCTCGGAGGACCTCGGCGACGCCCTCACCAGCGTGAGCCACCGCTTCGACCTCGGCGAGTACGAGACCGATGCGTATCTGGCCGTGCTCGAACACGGTCGGCTGACCGCGGCGAAGGTCGCCGACCGGACCGACATCCCACAACCACGCGTCTACGACACCGTTCGGAACCTCGAAGAGCGCGGGCTGGTCGAACTCCGCGAATCACGACCCATCGAGGTGCTCGCGGTCGACCCCGAGACGGCCTTCGAGGACGTCCACGCCTCGCTCGACGCGCTCGTCGCCGGTCTCAAGACCCGCTATACCGCGCCGGCGCGCGACACCACGGCGGCCGCGCTGGTCAAATCGCGCACCACCGTCCTCCGCCACCTCGAAACGGTCATCGAGGAGGCCGAGTACGAACTCATCATCTCGCTGACGCCCACACTCGTCGAACGGTTCGAGGATTCCCTCGCCGCCCGCCGCGAGGCCGGCGTCACGACCGAACTCCTCCTCACGCCCGCCGCCGACGCCCCACCGGCCGACGAGTACGACTATTCGACTGTCGCCACCGCCGTCCGCGCCCGCCGCGGTATCACCACTCCCGTGCTCGCCGTCGCCGACGGCACCCACGCGGTCTACGCGACACAGGACGCCCTCGCTACCGACAGCGAGCGCTACGGCGTCGTCTTCAATCGCTCGGAACTCGGTTTCCTCGTGTCGGGCTTTTTCGAAACGCTGCTCTGGACGACCGCCGATGTGCTCCTCGACGACGGCGATGGACGAGCGTTTCCACGGCGCTACGCCTCGATGCGGCGGTGTACGGCCGACCTCGCCGAAAGCGAGGGCGAGTTCGAAGCCATCGTCGAGGGCCGGGACGTCGAAACCGGCGAACATCGGTCGGTGCAGGGGGCGGTCGTCGACGTCAGTACTGACCCGACCAATCGGACGGCGACCATCACCGTCGAGAACGAGGGAGAGGAAGTCGTCGTTGGCGGGCAGGTCGCCGCCTTCGAGGACGTCGAGGCCCACGAGCTACGCATCGAGCGCCGCTAATCAGTAGCCTCGACCAGCGCCTCGTCAAGCAGTTCGAGCGGGTGGCGGATCTCGTAGCCGGTGCCGTGTTCCATCTGCATCGCACAGGTCGGACACTCGGTCATCCCCGTCTCGCCGGCGGCGCTTTCCATGTGTTCGAACATCTCGTCGCCGATTTCCATCGAGTAGTCGTATTTCTCTGCCTTCCAGCCGTAGGTCCCCGAGATGCCCGAACAGGAGTCGCCAACGTCCTCGATGGTGACGCCGTCGAGGTCGGCGAACAGCTCGACGGCCTGCGTGTCGAGTCCCTGATTGCGGGCGTGACACGGTGCGTGGTAGGCGAATTCGTCATCGACGGACGCCTCGTCGAGCGCACCCTCCAAGTCCTCGTGCAGGCGGAGGTACTCGACGCCCTCGTAGGTGTGGGCGGCGACGTCCTCGATGCCGTCGAGGGCGAACAGTTCGGGGTACTCCTGGCCGAGTGCCATCGAACAGGAGGTACAGGAGGCGACGACGTCGGCCCCGTTTTCGATTGCGTGGGCGAGATTTGCGACGTTGGTCTCGGCGTGACGGCGGGCGTCGCCGAGCATTCCGTTGGCGAACATCGGCGTGCCCGAACACTTCTGCGGCGGGACGAGGACCTCGTAGTCGAACTCTTCATACACTCTGACCATCGCCTTTCCGACCTCGGGCGTGTTGAAGTTCGAGTAACAGCCGTGGAAGTACGCCACCCGCTTGTCGGGATTTGCGACCCGTGCGCCGCCGCGCGCGACCCACCACTCCCGAAAGGTCTGGTCGGCGAACGCCGGAAATTCGCGCTCGCCCGTCACACCCATCGTCTTCTCCATCGCCCAGCGCGCCGGCCCGAAGTTCATGACGAAGTTCGCGGCGCTCGGCGCGTGGGAGGCGAGCCACGCCGACGTGTGGTAGTTGGCGAGCACGCGATTTCTCAATCGTTCGACCAACCCCTCGCGACCCTCCCGCACAATCGAGAGCGCCTCGCGTGGGTTACCGTCGGCGAGCGCCGACAGCGCCTCCCGGCCGAATTGCTGGCTCTCGACGTACTCCCCACGGGCGGTGTTGTGCATCTGGCTCAGCGGCACCGAGGAGGGACAGGCGTCGTCACAGCGCATGCAGTTCGAACAGGAGGTGATCGAATCATCGATATCGTGCCCTTCCTTGCGCTTGAGCCGCCACTGTTCTGGCCCCTGGAACTTCGGCCCGGGAAACTCGTCGTCGACCGCGGCGACCGGGCAGGACGTATCGCACGTCGAACACTTGTAGCAGTCGTCCGCGCCCGGACGAAGGTCCATCTCGGTCGTCTCGAAGATGTCTACTGGCTCGAACTCGTCGGCGTCGTCGGTTGGTGCATCACTCATGGTCGAAGTTCACCGTCGGTTTGCCGCTTCGCCCGCCGCACGGCCGGCCGCGTGACCGGTCGCGAGCGAGATGCCGCCGCCCGATTTCTCCGCCGCGAAGTCCGCGCCGCCGATGACACCCCCGGCGGCGCGGAGGTTGTCGTACTCCACAGTTCCATCACTGTCGCGCGGTCGCAGGTCGTCGTCCACCGTGAGGCCGAAGCGGGCGAACGGATGGTCGCCGAACGCTTCGTCGTCGAACCACTCGTAGCGGTCGTCGGGGTGGGGGACGTGACAGCCGAAGACCGGCTCGATGACCCGCTCTCGATTCGAGTCGATCCCCTTGCCGACCAATCCGCCGGTTGCGAGCACGAACTCCTCGGCGTGGAAGGGCACTCGTCGACCGTTGCGCTCGGTCGACACGCTTCGGATTCGTCCGTCGTCCGCGTCGAACTCCACGACGGGGTTGCCGGTCGTCCGGCGGACGCCCGCCTCGTCGAGCGCCCTCTCGAACAACGCTTCGAGCCGGAGTCCGAGCAGGCTCGGCGGTCCCATCGGTACTTCGAAAACGTCGACTTCGAGCCGTGATTCGAGCGAGTTCCGGACCTCCCGTGGCTCTTCCTCGCCGAGCACCGCCGGAAACCCGACTCGCTCCGCAGCCCCGAGGTGGGGTTCGACCGCCCGTGCGAGCGCACGCCGCGCGGGCATCGGGCCGGTCGGCGTGTCGACGGTCTCGTCATCGTCGAGTGCGCGTGCAAAGCGCGTCACGCGCGAATCGGCCCGGAACTCGCCCGGGAACTCGACGGTGACGCCCCGCGTCGGTCCGGGAACGCCGGCGGCGTCGAGGTGGTCCGCCGCCAGCGGCGCGTCGAAGGCGGTCAACGAATCGAAAGCCACGAGCAGCGTTTTTCGATTCCGGCTCGCCAGCCCCGCGGCCACGCGTCTCGGGTAGCGTGCGGTCGGTTTCACCGTTCCGCCGTGAGTCGCCACGAGCGCGTTCGCGTCGGTGTGGCTTCCTCGATAGGCGTCGCCGGTCACGTCGTCGAACAGGGAAAGCCCCGCTCGTACGGCATTGCTACCGACCCGCCGGTAGGGGTGGGTCTCGGGGAGCGAATCGAGCGCGTCGAGCGGCTCGGCGACGGGTTCGCCATCGGCGTAACCCAGAATATCGATGAGTCCGCTCGCGTGCCGGAGCGTGCTCTTTTTGTGCGAGAGCAGTCGTACTCGCGCGCCCTCGCGGGCCGCCCGGAGCGCGCTCGTCATGCCCGCAAGACCGCCGCCGATGACACAGACCTCGTCCTCAATCGCCACGGTCGTCCTCCTTGTTACTACGACCGCCATCGGTCGCCGCTTCCGGCGTGGGCGGTCCCGTATCGAAGCGGTCGTACTCGATCTCTTCTCCCGACGTCGCCGGGTCGCGGTCGCGGTTCATCGTGGTCGCATGCAGCGCGTGAGTGAGCATCGCCTGTGAGAGCTGTTCGCCCCAGAGCGCGTGGCGCTGGCCCTTCCAGCGCTCCTCGTACAGTTCGTCGAGAGCAGTTCGTGTGGTCGCCTCGTCGTACTCGGGATGGAGCAGCGCGGCCATCCGGTGGGCACAGAACCCGCCCTGACAGTTCCCCATCGAGGCGCGGGTACGGATGCGCGTGGCGTTCAAATCGGTGCCCGCATCCGCGATGGCGTGGTCGAGTTCCGCGCGCGTGACCGCCTCGCACGTACAAATGACGGGGTTGGGACCGTCGGTTTTCAACACCTCGTCGGCCATGCTTCCGAGTCGCTCGGTGCTCCGGCGGCCGATTGGCGAGCGCAGTCCGAATTCCTTCATGTAGTCCCGAAGCACCGAGAAGTCCTCGCTGCCCGGCAGCGGCTCCTCGGCGGTGTGACAGGTCGCCTCGACGCCGAGTTTCTCACAGACGTGGTTCGTGATCCCCTCGGCCATCAGCCGGTAGGTCGTGAGCTTCCCGCCCACGATGGACGTCATTCCCTCCAAATCGTCGCGCTCTGCGTGGTCGAGCAGGAAGAACTGTCGTGTGATGTCCGTGGGGTCCGTCGTGCCGGTGTCCGGCGGTTCGTAGAGCGGTCGCACGCCCCAAAAGGAGCGGAGAGTTCTCGCCTCCCTGAGGATGGGGACGAGTTCGGAAAGGGTGTCTATCATCGCGTCCACCTCCCACTGCTCCTCGGGGTAGTCGTCGGGGTCCTCGACCTCCTCGTCGGTGGTTCCGAGGATACAGGCCGTCTCGTGGGGGACGATGATGTCGGCGTCGCCCTTCGGCCGACAGCGATTGACGACGGTATCGACCTGTCGGGTGTTCATCACCGTCATCACACCCTTCGAGGGACGAACCTCGACCTCGACGCCCGCCATCGCGCCCAACTGGCCGGCCCACGCGCCCGTCG
>CAZJHA010000139.1:0-5901 GCA_964545755.1 uncultured Halobacteriales archaeon
TCTGGAAGCGACGTGGCGCGCTCGCCTTTGCCGGCTTCTCGCTCGTGACGGCGATGTTGCCCGACAGCGACCTCGTGCTCAAAACCGTCCTTCCGATACAGCACCACGGCATCACCCATACGGTTCTGTTCGTCGCGGTCATGAGCGTTCTCGGTGGCGTCATCGCCGCCCGTGTGCTCACCGAACGGTTCAACGCCAACCGCTGGATACACAGTGAAACCATCACCGAGGAGACGGTGTTTGTTTTTGCCACGAGCGGGTTTCTCACCGGTGGACTGAGCCACATCTTCGCCGACCTCCTCTCGGCACCCGACGTCGCCGCGCCGCTGTCGCCGCTCTGGCCGCTCTACGACGAGCCTATCGTCATCGACGTCATCTACTACGATTCGCCGCTGTGGAATTTCGGGCTCCTGGCCGTAGCGCTCGCGGTCCATCTCGTGCTCTTTCGCCACGAGAGCTATCCCCTCCAGACGAGCTATCGCATCGACGACCGGGACGGCGAAGCCGCGCCGGAGGCTGCCGAGGTCGATTAGGTCCCGACGATGTTTTCGAGCGTGCCGACACCCTCGTAGGTGATGGCGATGTCGTCGCCCGGTTCGAGCAGTCCGGGATTGGCCGGGCTGCCGAACGAAATCACGTCGCCCGCGCGGAAGGTGAACCGCTCTGAGAGGAAGGAAATCACCTCGTGCGGTTCGAACAGCATCCGGTCGGTGTTGGCCTCTTGGCGAACCTCGCGGTTGATGCGCGTCTCCATATCGATGCCGCCGGGGTCGACGTCGGTCTCTATCCATGGCCCGAGCGGTGCGGAGCCGTCGAAGGCCTTTCTGGCCGTGCGGCCGTCCTGGTCGAGCGCATCGAGGTCGTTCAGTACCGTGTAGCCACGCACCGCGTCGGACACCTCTTCCGGGGCGAGGCCAGTACAAGAGTGGTCGATGACGGCCGCGAGTTCGCCCGCATAGGTGAACTCCTCGGTGAAGCTCGGATACCGAATCTCGCGGTCGGGCGGCAGGACCGAGACGGGCGGCTTGATGAAGAAGTCCGGTCGCTCGGGGCGCTCGTAGTCCATTTGGTCGAGCGTCGTCGCGAAATTGCGACCCACACAGTAGAGCGCCGACGGCGCACACGGCGCGAGCAGTTCGACGCCCTCGTCGTCGAGTCGATGCGTCTCGTGGTCGGTATGAACGACGCCATCGCGGTGTTCGCCGGTGATAGTTCCCTCGGAGGTGCGGATGCGCGCCAGCTGCATACCCATCCGCCACACGGCGCGGTCATATCGCTTCCGTTCGCCCTGTCATCGGCCCCATAGATGTATATCCGCGGGGTGCGTTCGTCGTGTATGGCGGGCAACCAGTACGCCTTCGAGGGAGCAGAACCCGACGTCGATGCGGACGCCTCCGTGAGCCACGGCGCGACGCTCGTCGGCGCGGTCACCGTCGAGGCGAACGCAAGCGTCTGGCCGGGCGTCGTGCTCCGTGGCGACGTCGCCCCGGTCGAAATCGGCCCACAGTCCCATATCGGCGACAACGCCGTCCTCCACGCCTCAGAGGTCGGCGAACGGGTGATGGTCGGCCACGGCGCGATACTCAACGACGCCGCGGTCGGTGACGGCGCGCTCGTGGGCTTCAACGCGACGGTGAACTCCGACGTGCAGGTTGGAGCCGGCAGCGTCGTCGCGAGCGGGACTACGGTACCGGAGGGCTACGACATCCCGCCGGAGTCGTTCGTCCGGGGCGTGCCCGCGACCGTCACGCCGCTGTCGGAGACCACCCTCGACCCCGAGGTGATATTCGAGGCTCATTCGTCGGGATCGTACACCGACCTCGCCGAGCGCCACGAGGACCTCTTCGAGCGTTGATTCTCAACCAACCGCATCGACCTCCTCGACGAGTTCCGGTGAGTCGTTCGAGGGGTCGTTGACGGCCGTCGAGACCGGGTAGGGCACCATTTCGTCGGGGTAGGGCCGAAGCAGGTCCGCGTCGCCCTCGGCGAGCCATCGTTGCTCCTCGGCCGCAGGAAGGACGACCGCCATCCGGTCGTGGAGTGTTCCCACTACGTCGTTCGGCTCGGTCGTGATGACGGTGAACGTCTCGACGGCGTCGGTCTCGGCTTCGGGCCGGCCATTGCCGAACTCGCTCAGTCCGGTCTGTTTTCCCGGTGGCTGCCAGCGCTCCCACAGCCCGGCCATCGCGAACGGCTCTCGACTGTCGAGCGTCACGCGGTAGGGCTGTTTCCCCTCACTCGTACCCTGCCACTCGTAGAACCCGTCGGCGAGCACGAGACAGTGCCGGTTCTCGTAGGCGTCACGAAAGCTCCGCTTCTCGGCGACGGTCTCGGCGCGGGCGTTGATGGGGCGATTCCCGCTCGCATCTTCGGCCCAGTGAGGAATCAATCCCCATTCGAACGTGTCGATGGTCTCTGGTGCGTCGTTCGTGATGACCGGAAGGGACTGACCGGGTGCGGCGTTGTACCGCGGTGTCGGTGGATGCTCGAAACTCGCCCCGAAGCGCTCTTCGAGGTCGGCCGGCGGCGTGAAGAGGGTGTAGCGCCCGCACATGACGCGAAGGAGGGGCGCAGTCGGAATAACGCCATCGGCCGTCACGACGGCCCACTCGCCCGTAGGTATAAACGGCGGCACGCCGTATTCCGTCGCGTCCATGACCGAGGACCCCTCGTTCACCATCCCTCGACATCCCGAACGGCGCTACTCGCGCCACGCGGGTCTCGAATACGAGGGCACCACCGTCTTTTCGCTGGTTCCCACCGTCGACCGCGCGGACGGTGCGCTTGACGACCTTCTCAAGAGCGTGCTCGACGGCGACGCCTACACCTACGGCGACTGGTTCGACCTGCCGATGGCGCTGTATCTCGTCCACGACACCGGGACCGGCGACGTCTTCCGGGTGTCGGTTCGGGACGGTCGCATCGAATTTCATGTCCTGCCCGGAACCGACCCGGAGGGCTTGCGCGCACTCTACGGCCGTCTCGCCGGCCGGAGCGACGACGACTGGGTCGTGGACCGTCAGACCGACGCCTGAGACCCACAACCGACTTACCTGCCGGCGGAAATCCCTTCCTATGACCGTCTCTCGCGAAGTCGAACTCTCGGGACACATCATCGACTCGGGGATGATGCAGGCCTGCTTCGGGGCCATCATGGATTTGGGAGGCTCCTTCGAGGTCGAGGAGTTCCGAATCGGCCGGAGCGAAGTCGAGGAGTCGTACGCCCGTCTCACGGTACTGGCCGATACCGAGGGCGAGCTTCGCTCCATCGTCCACGAACTCCATCAGAACGGCGCGACGCCGGCCAATCCCGTCGACGCGACGCTCGAACCCGCCCCTGACGACCAAGTCGTCCCACCGAACTTCTACTCGACGACGAACCACCACACGGAGATTCGCCACGACGGCGAGTGGATTCCCGTCGAGCGCATCGAGATGGACTGTGCGGTGGTCGTCGAGAACGAGGTGCCCACGGAGGGCACCTCGAAAGAGCGAGCGGCGAGCGAGGCGAGCCGTGAGCAAAGCGACCCAGCAGAGCGCGAGGGCGAGGAGCCACGCGCGTACACGAAAGTGCTCAACGCCATCGAGGAGGATGATTTGGTCGTGACCGGCGAGACCGGTATTCGCGTGCGCCCGCCCGAACGCCCACGGAATCGCGAGGGAGCGTTCGGCTTCATGCAGGGCGGGGTCTCCTCGGAGCGACCATCGGAGTCGACCATCGCCAAAATCGCCGAGGCCATCGCCGAGACCAAACGCGAGGACGGGTCGGTGCTCGCCGTCTGTGGGCCGGCGCTGGTCCACTCCGGGGCGCGCGAGGACCTCGCCAGACTGGTTCGGGAAGGCTACATCGACATGCTCTCGGCGGGCAACGGCTTCGCGGTCCATGATTTGGAGCGCGACCTGTACGGCACCTCGCTCGGTATGGACACCGAGACCCTCGACCACCCCCGCAAGGGCCACAAACACCACATCTACACCATCAGCGAAATCATCCGCGCCGGCGGCATCGAGGAAGCGGTCGACGCGGGAGTGGTGGAGTCGGGCGTGATGTACGAGTGCGTTTCAAACGACCGCCCGTTCGTGCTCGCGGGGTCGATACGCGACGACGGACCCCTCCCGGATACCATCACGGATTCGGTCGAGGCCCAGAACGCCATTCGCGAGCAGGCCCACGAAGCTGACATGGTGCTCATGCTCTCGACGCTGCTGCACTCGGTCGCGGTCGGCAACTGTCTGCCCTCCTCGACGCGGGTCGTCTGCGTCGATATCAATCCGGCGACCGTCACGCAGTTGCTCGACCGCGGAAGCGCACAGGCGGTCGGGATGGTCACCGACATCGGGACCTTCGTGCCGATACTCGCCGAACAGCTGTGTGAGGAGTGACTACTCCGGTTATTTCGCCGATTGCATCCCTCGTCGACCGAATCCAACGGTTCAGTCGGCTGCGTGGGCATCGCTGCTCCGGCCGTCACTGGCCGGCTCGGAGCGGTGGAGGTAGTAGAGACCGGCGAACAGGACGGTCGCCAGTACGTTCAGGACGGCCTTGTAGTCGAGTTCGATGGAGACCTCCGCGAGCGTGGCCGACGACCGGGGCGGAACGAGTCCGAAGCCCACGAACACGAAGTGGATGACGACCCCCGTGATGACCGCCGTGACGAAGATCATCCCCGAGAGCACGCCCGCGAATTTGGTCCCGTAGTACTCGCGGTAGGCGTCCATGATTGGCGGGACGATGAGGTCGGCGTAGATGTACGAGAGCACCGCCCCGAACGGAAGCCCGTTGGCCCAGAGAACAGTACCGAACGGGACGTTGCCGACCGAACAGACGAACGTGGCGACGCCGATGACCGTTCCCAAGATCGCCGTCCAGACGACGTAGGTTGGCATGCCGAACGTCGGCCCGGAGAACACCGACGTCCAGACGGTGTCGGGGATGAACCCGGCGATGAGACCCGCAAAGACGAACCCGATGGCGATCTCGTCCCAGAGCATCCCCCACTCCGAGAACTGCTTGTCCGCGAGTGCCCGCCAGCCGCTCCAGGAGGTCGCCTGCTCGCGGATGGAGGTGTTCGCCTCCTCGGGGTCGAAACTGTCCTGACACGACTGCGAGCAGAAGTAGTAGGTCTTACCGTCGTGTTCGGTCGAGGATTCGGTTTCGTCGGGGTCGACCTCCATGCCACAGACGGGGTCCTGTACGGTGTCGTCGTCGGTGACGTTCTGCCGGGCGCTCTCGATGAGGTCGTCGGGGACGACGTAGACGAACCCGAGCGCCATCAGCGTGATGAGGACGAACCCGCCGAGGTAGTCGGCGACGAAGAACTGCCAGCCGAGCAGGATCCAGATGACCGCACCGATCTCGATGACGAGGTTGGTCGAGGCGAACATGAAGGCTCCGATGGTCGCCGCCGCCGACCCGCCCTTCTTGAAGAGGTTCTTCGCGGTGGCGATGGCGCTGTACGAACACGACGAGGAGACGAACCCGAACAGCGAGCCGTAGCCGATCTCGCGCGGGCCGTGGCCGTCGAGCAGGTCCGAAATCGCTCGGCTGGAGGTCCACGCCTCGACGCCGCCGGCGATGGCGAAGCCGACCACGAGCGCCCACCACGTGATCCACGCCATTGCCGCCGTGGTGGTCGCCGCCTCCCGTGTGCTCTCGACGAGGAACGTTCCCAACGGTTCCGGGGTGGTGACCACGCCGATCCCGACCGTCGCGACCGCGACGAGCACGAGGATCGCGTATTCGTTTCTGTCCACGGTCGTGATAGGGACTGGTGTTTTAATGGGATTGTACCTAACGTCTCGCCACTGAATCGGGGAGATGACTTTCGTCTAATAATCTCGGGGTGTGAACGACTTCGGTTTACGATGCATCGGAGCCGGCTGCGCCGTTTCGAGAGGTCG
>CAZJHA010000140.1:0-5858 GCA_964545755.1 uncultured Halobacteriales archaeon
TCGACCCCGACCGGCTCTCGCGGGTGAACGAAGTCTGGCGCTCGGACTGGCAGGGTCCCAACGTGAAAGGGCGGGTCGTCTTCGACCTGCTCTACGCCTACCAGCGCACGCAGTTCTCCGAACTCGATTCCTACCGACTCGACGCCGTCGGCGAGGTCGAACTCGGGGCCGGCAAGGAGCGCTATGCCGGTTCGATTGGCGACCTCTGGGAGGAAAACCCCGAACGCCTGCTCGAATACAACCTTCGAGACGTGGAACTCTGTGTCGAGATCGACCGCCAGCAGGACGTGATTCCGTTCTGGCAGGAGGTCGCCTCCTTCGTCGGGTGCAAGCTCGAAGACGCCACGACGCCGGGCGATGCGGTGGACATGTACGTCCTTCACGAAGCACATGGTAAATTCGCGCTTCCATCGAAGGGTCAGCAGGAATCGGAGGACTACGAGGGCGGCGCGGTGTTCGACCCCATTACGGGTGTTCGGGAGATGGTGGCGGTGCTCGACCTCAAGAGCCTGTACCCGATGTGTATGGTCACCACGAACGCGAGCCCGGAGACGAAAGTCGATCCCGAACAGTACGACGGCGAGACCTACCGCGCGCCCAACGGTACCCACTTCAGGAAAAAGCCGGACGGCATCATCCGAGAGATGGTCGACGAACTGCTCGCCGAACGCGACGAGAAGAAGGCCCGGCGAGCCGACCACAGTCCAGGGAGCGCGGCATACGAGCGCTTCGACCGCCAGCAGGCCGCCGTCAAGGTCATCATGAACTCCCTCTACGGGGTACTCGGCTGGGAGCGATTTCGCCTCTACGACCGCGAGATGGGTGCCGCAGTAACCGCGACTGGCCGCGAGGTCATCGAACACACCGAAGACGCTGCAAACGAACTGAACTATCAAGTTGCGTATGGAGATACGGATTCGGTCATGCTCGAACTCGGCGGCGAGGTCACCAAGGAGTCGGCCATCGAGCAGGCAGGCACCATCGAAGAACACATCAACGACTCCTACGACGCCTTCGCGGGCGAACAGTTAGGGGCCGACGAGCACCGCTTCGAGATCGAATTCGAGAAGCTCTACCGGCGATTCTTCCAAGCGGGCAAGAAGAAGCGCTACGCCGGCCACATCGTCTGGAAGGAGGGCAAGGACGTCGACGACGTCGACATCACGGGTTTCGAGTACAAGCGCTCTGACATCGCGCCCATCACCAAGCGCGTCCAGCACGAGGTGATCGATCAAATCGTCCACGGTGAGGACCTGGCCGAGGTCAAAAGCTACGTCCGCGGCGTCATCGAGAGCTTCGAGAACGGCGAAGTGGACGTCGAACAGGTCGGTGTCCCTGGCGGTATCGGCAAACGCCTCGGCAACTACGACACCGACACCGCACAGGTCCGCGGCGCGAAATACGCGAACCTACTTCTGGGAACGAATTTCCAGCGCGGCAGCAAACCCAAACGGCTCTATCTCGACCGGGTCGACGACCGCTTCTTCCAGCGCATCGAGTCCGAGCAGCCGGATATTGCCGAAGACGACCTGTATCGGGCCTTCAAACGCGACGTGAGCGCCGGCGACGGTGTCATCTGTTTCGAGTACGCCGACCAGATTCCCGACGAGTTCGCCGTCGACTGGCCGAAGATGCTCGACAAGACGCTCAAAGGCCCGATTGCGCGCGTGCTCGAAGCGCTCGACATCTCGTGGAACGAGGTCAAATCCGGCCAGACCCAAACCGGTCTCGGTAGCTTCACTTGAACCTTTTAGTGGGGGTCGCGCTCGCTCACTGCGTTCGCTCGTCCGATCCTCGTCTGCTCACGGGCGGCGAAGCCGCCCGTTCACACGGCCAGCGGCCGCCTTCGGTCCCGTCGGATTGCAAAAACGTCCTCAGAAGTCGAAGACTTCTGATGGGCTACGTTAGAGCTTCGCTCTAACGAACGTTGATGAAAAACACCCGCTCGCAAACCGTGCGAGCGGTGAACCGCACTCGCTGCGCTCGCGCGGACACTACCACACCGAACCGTAAACCGTACAGCACCGCTGAAGCCCTCACACCGTCGGCGCTCGCCCTTCATCCACCGGGAACCGCAGCCACGCCACAGCGCGCTCACGGGCCGGAGCGCCTATACCTCGCTCGCCGGCACGCCCGCGACCGTCGCACCCGCCGGCACGTCATCCGCCACGAGCGAGTTCGCGGCCACGCGCGCGTCAGCGCCGATTTCCACACCGGGGAGGACGACAGCGCCCGCACCGACCATCGCGCGCTCGCCGACGACGACCTCCCCCGTTCGATACTCGTCTTGGAGGAACTCGTGACAGAGGATGGTTGCGTCGTAGCCCACGATGGCGTCCTCACGGAGGGTGATGAGTTCAGGCCAGAAGACGTCGGGAGTGGCTTCGAGACCCCACGAGACGCCCCTC
The DNA here is from genome assembly GCA_964545755.1 of uncultured Halobacteriales archaeon. Lineage (GTDB taxonomy): Archaea > Halobacteriota > Halobacteria > Halobacteriales > Halococcaceae > Halococcus. Next base: position 2,409 of record CAZJHA010000140.1, read on the forward strand.
CCTACTGTGACGCCGATGCGCCGGAGCGCCCAGTTCTTGACGCGCAGCGAGGGTGCAATGCGCGCGACGAGGACGAGCACGTAGGTGTACATGATGCGCCACGCGGTCTTCGCCTCGGGCCAGTGCCACAGCGAGTTCCGCCGCCCCGGCGTCCGATGAACGTCGAGACGGTCGTGACGGCCCATCAGCCCTCGCGTCCGCGGAGGTCGTCCATGTGTGCGATCCGTGCTTCGACGAGGTCGGGCGTGCCGATGTCGTGGCGCACCCGCAACCCCGACGTGTTCGCCGCGGCGAGCGCCTCTTCGGTGATTTCCTCGGCTTCGGTGATCGTCTCGGCGACCCCGACGACCGCGAACGCCCGCGAGGTGGTCGTGTAGATGCCGTCGTCGCGCTCGTCGACGCTTGCATAAAATAGCAGCGCATCGCCCGCGCTCTCGGGGTCGATATCGACCTTCGCACCGGCATCGGGACTCTCGGGATAGCCCGCCGGCACGGCGTACTTGCAGACGGTGGCGCGCTCGGCGAAGGCGAGTTTAGGGAGGTCCCCGTCGCGGGCCGCCATGAGGACATCGAGGAAGTCGGTTTCGAGCACCGGCAGGGTGTTCATCGCTTCTGGGTCGCCAAAGCGTGCGTTGAACTCGACGACTTTCGGTCCCTCGGCCGTGAGCATGAACTGCCCGTAGAGCACGCCGGTGTACTCGTCGAGCGCCGCAACCGTCTCTTCGATGATGGACACGGCCGCGTCGTAATCCGACTCAGTCATGAAGGGGAGCTCGCGCGCGGCGGCGCTGTAACTTCCCATGCCTCCAGTATTGGGTCCCTCGTCGCCCTCGTAGGCGCGCTTGTGGTCCTGGACGGCCGGCGTCGTGCGCACTTCGCCGTTGGCCACCAGCGCTTGGACGGTGAACTCCTCGCCGACCAGCCGCTCCTCCAGAACGACGCGGCCGTACTCCGACTCGCGGAGGTACTCCTTGGCCTCCGCTGGAGTGAGTTGCTCGCTGATGACGCGCACGCCCTTGCCACCGGTGAGTCCCGCAGGTTTCACCACCAGATCGTCGTCGCTGTCGTCGATATGCTCACAGGCCCGTTCGATGTCGTCGAAGGTCGCGAACTCGGGGCAGCCAGTAATGTCGTGCTCACGCATGAATCGGCGCTGGTAAGCCTTGTCGGTCTCGATGCGCGCCGCATCGGCTCGTGGTCCGAACGGAAAGACGCCCGCGTCGGCGAGCGCGTCGGCGACGCCAGCTTCGAGCGGGGCCTCGGGACCGACGACCGCAAGCGTCGCACCGACCTCCTCGGCGTAGGCGACGACGGCCTGTGGGGTCGTCGTATCGAGGGTTTCGAATCCCGCCGCGAGGTCGGCGATGCCCGGATTCCGGGTGCCCGCACAGCCGTAGAGGTCCGCCTCGCTCCCGACGAGAGTTCGTGCAATGGCGTGTTCGCGCCCGCCGCCGCCGACGAGCAGGACAGTTTCGGCCATGTGCGTGGCCCGTCGGAGAGCCGCCTAAAGGTTGCCCTTCACGTGCCGGCACTAGCGATGTCCTGCCCGCGCTTGCAAGTACCACATCTATGCTCCTTCGCACCCATCGGTGGAATGAGGTCATAATCGATGTTCTACCACGACGACGAACTCCAGTACGAAGTCGAGGTCGAAGAGCCGGACCCGCGCTTTGCGAAGATGCTCCAGCAGGCAATCGGCGGGGCCGAAGGAGAGATGCGGGTCGCGCTCCAGTACATGTTCCAGGCCTTCGCCGTGCCCGCCGAGAAGAGCGAGTACCGCCAACTCCTGATGGAGACCGCCACCGAGGAGCTGGGTCACATCGAGATGCTCGCCACCGCGGTAGCGAAGAATTTGCAGGGTGCCTCCGAGGAGCAGCGCGAGGCCGCCCGCGAGGATTCGGTCATTGCCGAGATGATGGACAGCGGCCAGCCACGACAGGCGCTCTCGGCGGGGCTGCACGCGATGCCGGTCGACTCGAACGGCGCGCCCTTCTCCGGCGGGTACGTCGTCGCCAGCGGCAACCTCGCCGCAGACATGTACGCGAACGTGATGGCCGAATCCACAGGCCGATTGCTAGCTACCCGGCTCTACGAGATCACCGACGACCCCGGCATGAAGGACATGCTCTCGTATCTCGTCGCGCGAGACACGATGCATCAAAACCAGTGGCACGCCGCGCTCGAAACGATGGACGACCACATCCCGGTGCCGAACAGCTTCCCACAGGAAAAGGAGAATCAGGACCACAACTACGAGTTCATGTCCACGCACATCGAGGACCGACCGGACCCCGGAAAGCGCTGGACGCAGGGCGAATCCGTCGACGGCAACGGCGAGTTCTCCTACGGCGAGCAGCCCGGCGGCGGCGAACCCGACCTCGACGAGGTCATCGAGGCGATGCACAACGAAATCAACTGAGGTCCCCGCCGTTTATGCCGCTCGGCCGAGTCGGCCCTGTATGGCAGACGTGACCATCGACATGGATGACCGTTCGCTCGACGAAGCGGCCGACCGACTCGATGACGCAAGTACCACCATCGAGGCTGGCGGCTCGCTATCGGTCGCACTCGAAAACCTCGACCCACGGGAGGCCATCGGCTTCGTCGAGGGCGCGCTCGATGCGGGCTACGAGGTCGCCGTCACCGGCATCGAGACCGACCTCTCACGTCACGGTTCGGTTATCGAGATGATTCAAGACGAGGCCGAGGTCGTCCACATCGAGCGGCTCACAGCCGAAATCGGCGTCTGACGGTCCCACGACGAAGATTCCGACTACTCCGCCGAATCATCGCCGGTACGCTGTCGTGACTGGTTTTGCAGCGCGGCGGCCGTGTTCTGAATCGAGCGCATCGTGCTTGCGGTCGCCATCACCGACGCCATCAGCGCCTGCTGGCTCGCGCCGTCGGGGTAGAGTCGGTATTCGAGCAGAATCGAGTGCACATGGGGGAAGTCACACGGGTCGCCCTCGTCGTCGAGAAAGGTATAAAAGCCCGGTGCGGCCGCGAGCACCGGGTTCAGACGAGCAGTAGCTCCTGTCGACGTTCGTCGTCCACGACCAGCGCCGCGACACGGTCGGTGTCGAAGGTGCACTCGCCGACGACACGCAGCGGTCCCCACGTCTCCTCCTTGATGACGTGCAGCGGCAGCCGCGACAGCTGGAGCTGGAGGTTGAACTCCGTTCCGTCGCCGGATTGACTCTCGATGCCCTGCACGACCGTCTCGTCGAGCCACGCCTCGGTCTGCTCGCGGCTGAGGTGGGTCGTCATTCCCTCTCCTGCGCCCCCACTGGACAAGAACCTGCTGCCGGCAAACTGCGGGCGATGGGATTTACCCGTCCATGGCGTCTACAGCGAGCATGAGCACCAGCCGCAACCGACTCGACGACGAGGAGAGTCCGTACCTCCGCCAGCACGCCGACAACCCCGTCCACTGGCAGCCGTGGGACGACG
>CAZJHA010000141.1:0-5831 GCA_964545755.1 uncultured Halobacteriales archaeon
ACCCCACGGTCGAGGTCGGCACGACAGTCTACACCGAAGAGGGCGAGGAGGTCGGTACGGTTCACGGTTTCGACACGGACGGGTTCTTCGTCACGACCCGCGAGGGAGTGGAATCGCTCTCGGTCGAACACGAGCGGGCGGGCCAGGCACTCGGCGAGGCCGAGTTGATGTGGCGCTGTGGCGACTGCGGCGAGATGGGCGACCTCAAGGGCGGCATTCCCGACACCTGCCCCTCCTGTGGCGCGCCGAAAGAGGAGCTGTACTACTGGACCGAAGACTGACGTGGAGGTCGTGATTTTCGGTGCGGGGAGTCTGGGAAGCCTCGTCGGCGGCCTGTGTGCGCGCGAACACCGCGTGACGCTGGTCGGGCGCGACCCACACATCGCGGCGGTCCGCGAGTCGGGCCTCGCCGTCGAAGGGGCCGTCGAGTGCACGACCCAGCCCGATGCCCGGACCACCGTGCCCGACCGTGCGGACCTCGCGCTCGTCACCGTGAAGTCGTTTGATACGTCCGCTGCCGGGCGCGCACTCGCCGACTGCAGTCCGGATGTGACCTGCTCGCTTCAGAACGGTCTCGGCAACGAAGAGACGCTTCGAACCCACCTCGACCCCGTGCTCGCCGGCACCTGCACCTACGGCGCGCAACTCGTCGCCCCCGGACGGGCCGAATGTACCGGCATCGGCGAGATTTCCCTTGGTGCGACCGACGGCGGCCACTCGGCACACGCAGAGCGGGCAGTCGAGGCGCTCCGGGCGGCGGGCATCGAGACCGAACTCTCGACGGTGATGCCGAAACGACTCTGGCGGAAGCTCGCCGTCAACGCCGGCATCAACCCCACGACCGCCCTCGCAGGCGTTTCCAATGGCGCGCTCGCCGACGGTCCGCTTCACGATATCGCCAGCGAGGCCGCCCGCGAGACCGCCCGTGTCGCCCGCGGGCGTGATGTCGACCTCACCGGGCGTGAGGTCGTCGCGGCGCTCGAATCGGTGGTCGATACGACCGCCGACAACACCTCCTCGATGGCCCAAGACCTTCAGGAGGGGCGGCGAACCGAAATCGACGCCATCAACGGCGCTGTCGTCGAGCGTGCCGAGAGTCAGGTGCCGGTGAATCGCACGCTCGCCGCGCTCGTCCGCGGGCGGTCGACGAGTCAGTCGATGTAGCCCAAGTCTTCGAGGCGCTGTTTCGCGTCGTCGCCCATCTCCGAGAGCACTTCCTCGCCCTCGACGGCTCCCCAGTCGTCGCGGTCGCGCTCGAACTCGCCGAGGGCGCTTTCGAGCTCTGCGATGACCGGGTCCTCGCCGCCGCGAACGTTCTCGATTTCGTTGGGGTCGCTGTCGAGGCGATAGGCCTCGTCGGCGATACGTTCGTTGTGGATGTACTTGCCGTCGGGCCGACGGGCCGCGCGCATCCGCGAATAGAACCGCGAATCCTCGTCGAGGTCGATGCCGGCGGCGTCCGCCTTGTTCTCCAGTTGGTTGAGTTCGACGACAGGTCGGTGATACTCGACGAAGGCGTTCTCGCCGTCCTCGAAGGCGCGGTAGTCATCCGAGAGCAGCGAGCGCTCGGGGTCGAGCGGGAGGCCCTTTCCCTCCACCCCGGCGTGGTCGAGTACCGTGTGGTAGAGGTCCTGGAGTTCGACCTGCTTTTCGTACCTACCGGCGTCCAGTTCGGGATGTTTGACCATGAGCGGGACGTTCACGATGGGGTCGTAGACGGCGAACTCGTGGCCGTACAATCCATGTTCGCCGTGGAGTTCGCCGTGGTCGGCACAGACGATGACCAAAGTATCCTCCCACTCGTCGTTGGCGCGCATCCACTCGAAGAGTCTGTGGAGTTGGGCATCCACATGGTGGATTTCGGCGTCGTAGAGGCCGCGAATCGATGTCCACTCGGCTTCACCGATGTCGCGCGCCCCGCTGTTGTACTCCTTCGAGTTCTGGCAGACCTGTGTCGAATCGACGCCCGGCGCGAACAACTCCTTGTGTTCGTCGGGCGGATGGTAGGGGAGGTGGGCGTCCATCAGGTTGATGAACGAAAAGTACGGTTCCTCCGTGCTGTCGATGAACTCGATGGTCCGGTCGATTACTGCCGGTGTTTTCGAGTCGGCCCCCTCGCCGCTGGCGAGATACTCGTGGACCTCGTTGCCGAGGTTGACGAGCCAGTCGGCGGCCTGCCGCAGGCGCTCGTTGTCGTTCATCGTCTTCCACGCCCGCGCGAGCGGTCCCGAGAGCACGTCGCCGGGCATCACCTCGAAGAAGTTGTCTTGACTGTCGAACCCGTCGGTGAGATGCGTGTAGGGCGTTATCCAGGCGTTCGAGGAGTAGCAGGAACTCCGGTGGTCGGTGAGCGACTGGGCGAGCGTGGGATGGTCTTCGAGATACGGGTTTTCCTGTGTGGCGTTGTGTTCGCCCGGGTAGCGACCGGTGAACATCGAGGCGTGTGAGGGGAGCGTCCACGGGGCCGGGGCGACCGCCTGCTCGTAGACCGCGGCCTCCTCGGCGAACGTTTCGAGTCCGGGCGTCGTCTCGCGCTCGTAGCCATAACAGGAGAGATGGTCCTTACGAACCGTGTCCATGACGACGAACAGGACGTTCTGGGCGGGCGTATCGCTCATACGTACCGTGGCTACCGCGCGCGCATAATACACGCGGTTCGCCCGTCGGTGGTCGCTGGTGGCAGGCGAGGCGCTTAACCGGTCGTGTCGAATAGCCCGGCCCATGCTGGCCCAGACGGTCGCGGCGCTCGAAATCGACTTGCTGGTCGTGTTCATGCTCGCCGCGGGCGTCGGCGTCTTCGTCGCCAAGATCGGCCGCTTTCCCTACACCATCGCGCTCCTGCTCGCCGGCTTCGGCATCTCGGCCGTTCAGGCACTGTTCGGGATTCAACTGTTCGACATCCGGCTCTCACACGACCTCATCCTCCTCGTACTGTTACCGCCGCTTCTGTTCGAGGGCGCGGCGACGACCGACCTCGAATCCTTCCGCAACAATCTGGTCCCGATTCTCACACTCGCGGTGCCCGGGCTGATTCTGTCGGTGCTCGCCCTCGGATTCGTCGGCCAGTTCGCCTTCGGTTTTCCACTGCTCGTCGCGCTGCTGTTCGCGGCGATGATCCTCCCGACGGACCCGGTGAGCGTGCTCGCGCTGTTCGACGAGCTCGGTGCACCCGAGCGGCTCTCGACGCTGGTCGAGGGAGAGAGCCTCTTGAATGACGGCGTCGGCGTCGTCGTCTTCACGGCGCTGCTGGCGCTCGTCGAGGAGGCCAGACGGACCGGCACACCTGTTTCGGAACTGCTCACGCTGCGGGAGATCGGCTCGACAGGGTTGGACATCCTCGTGACGAGTTTCGGGGGATTGGTCGTCGGCCTGCTCGCTGGCTACGCCGTCTATCGCGTGATGGTCAACTTGGACGAGCACATGACCGAGATCGTCCTCACGCTGATTCTTACCTATGGAAGTTTCCTACTGGCAGAGCACTACCTCCACGTCTCGGGCGTCATCGCCACCGTGGTCGCGGGGCTGTTCATCGGGAATCGCGGCGTCGAGTACGCGATGAGTCCACAGACGAAACTGTCTATTTTCAACACCCTCGAAACCGCTGCGTTCATCGTCAACACCTTCATTTTCGTCGCCATCGGCGCGACGACGCCCATCCGTCAACTCGGGGAGTTCGCCGTTCCCATCGCGGTCGCCATCGTCCTCGTAATTCTCGCCCGCGCGGTGGTGGTCTATCCGCTCACGGCGCTCGTCAATCGGTTTTCGAGAGACGAGGTGCCCCTCGACTACCAGCACGTCATGATCTGGGGCGGGCTGCACGGCTCGATTCCCATCGCGCTCGTGCTCGGACTCCCGCCAAGCTTCGAGCTCGGCGTCCAGCTCCGGGCGATGGTCTTCGGCGTCGCCGCGTTCAGTCTCGTCGTGCAAGGACTCTCGATGTCGCGGCTGCTCAACGGGTTGGGAATCGTCACGCGTTCGGACGACCAGAAGCTCTACGAACTGCTCAGCGGTCGCGAACGCGCCACCGACGCCGCCCTCGACGCCGCCGACCGCCTCCACAGCCGCGGCGACATCCCGGCCGACGTCTACGAGGACTTCACCACGGAGTACGAGGACGAACGCGACGATCTCCGCGAGGCCATCTCACAACTCATGCGGGAGAACCCCGACCTCCGGCGCGAGGAGCTGCTCATCGGCGAGCGCCGCCTGCTCCAGCGCGAGAAGAGCGCCATCCAAGATGCCGTCCAAAACGGCGTCATCAGCGGCGACGTCGGCGACCGTCTCCTTGAGGAAGTCGACCTGAAACTCGACCGCGTCGACGACGGAATGAGCACCGTCGACGAGAGCGAGGAGGCCTACGAGGAGTTCTGGCGAACACAGGCCGCCGAGTTCGGTCTCGATATCGAAGCGAAGGGCGAGGGCGCGGACGACTGAAAAAGAAGCTACTTAGAACGGGGCCTGCGGGCCTTCGTCGTCATCGGTCGTCTCACCGGGGAAGGACGGACTCATGCCGCCACCACCGAAGCCGGCGTCGCCCGCACCGCCGCCGTCCATGCCGGTGTTGGCGTGGACCTGATTGATTTCGGGGATTTCTTTCACCATCCGGCTCTTGATGGCCTGGATGGTCATCGGCGAGATGCCACAGCCCGAACAGGCCCCACCGAGGGCCACAGTTACTTCGCCGGCCTCGCGGTCCAACTCCTGAATCGCGGCGCTGCCGCCGTGCATCTGAATCTGCGGGAAGTTCCGGCGCAGGAAGTTCGAGATTTCCTCGCGCAGGTCGTCGTCGTTGCTTTGGGTCTCGGTACTCATACTTTCGGGTAGGGCAGCACGCTTCTTAGACCTTTGGACTCCCGTCATCGAGGTCGAAGACGTTTCGGAGTTCCCCTTCGAGGGTTTCGACGTATTCGGCGAGCACACCGTCGAATTTCTCCTCGTCGACCACGGTCCCGGAAAGGCGCTCGTAGGGGTTTTCGGGGAGTTCGATGCGAAACCCGTCGTCCTCGTCGTAGAACGGTTCGCTCTCGTTGAGTACCTGCTGGTCGATGGCGTGGATGAGTTCCGAATCGTAGCGCTCGCTCATCGACTCGAAGGCGTTGCGGTAGGCCGTCTGGAGTTCGGGGAAGTAGTTGGCGTACTTGTCCTCGAACTTCTCGGGACTGAACTCGGTCATAGGGTGAGAACGCCCGGCAGGAACTAAAGCGGGAGGGTGGGGCGGTGGCTTTCGAAACTGGTTTGGACGGTCCGCAGGTCGATACACCATGGACCCACGAGTCCGCGAGCACGCCCAACTGATCGCCGACGCCATCGACCTCGCGGCGGGCGACGACTTCCTCATCAAATCCGAACCGCCGGCCGACGACCTCGTGACCGCCCTCTACGAGGTCGCCGGCGAGCGCGATGCCCACCCCCTCGCGATCCGGACCAACCGGAGCGGCCGGGCGGTGCGTGCGTACCTCAACGCCGCCGACGAGAGTGGGGTGAATTTCGAGACGCCTGCCCACCAGCGCGCGCTCGTCGAGGCTGCCGACTGCCACGCCATCATCCGTGCCCACGAGAACGTCACCGAACTCGGCGACGTGGACCCGGACGTGAATTCGGCCTACGAGAAGGCCCACGGACCCATCCTCGAAGAGCGCCTCGGCGACCGCTGGACGCTCACACAACATCCCACCCCCGCAAACGCCCAGCTCGCCGAGATGAGTTCCGCGGGATACGAGAACTTCGTCTACGACGCCATCCTCAAAGATTGGGACGAACAGGCCGAATTTCAGGCGCAGATGGTCGAGATTCTCGACCCCGCCGAGGAGGTCCGCATCGTCTCCGGCGAC
>CAZJHA010000142.1:0-5822 GCA_964545755.1 uncultured Halobacteriales archaeon
CCAAGGCGGTCGCCAACGAGACGGATGCGACCTTCATCAAGATGGCCGGCTCCGAGCTCGTTCGCAAGTTCATCGGCGAGGGCGCACGCCTCGTCCGTGACCTCTTCGAGCTGGCGAGCGAGCACGAACCCGCCGTCATCTTCATCGACGAGATCGACGCCGTCGCCTCCGAACGAACGGACTCGAAGACCTCCGGCGACGCCGAGGTCCAGCGGACGATGATGCAGCTGCTCAACGAGATGGACGGCTTCGAAGAGCGCGGTGACATCTCCATCATCGCCGCGACCAACCGCTTCGACATGCTCGACAGGGCGATCCTCCGTCCCGGCCGGTTCGACCGCCTCATCGAGGTGCCCAAACCCGCCGCCGAGGGTCGCGAGAAGATATTCGCCATCCACACCCGCGGGATGAACCTCGCCGAGGACGTCGAGTTCGACGCACTCGGGGCAATGGCCGACGACTTCAGCGGCGCGGAAATCGAGAGTCTGACGACCGAGGCCGGGATGTTCGCCGTCCGCGACGACCGCCGTGAGGTGCGGATGAGCGACTTCGAGGACGCCTTCGCGAAGATCACCGAGGACGACACCGCCGCCGACCCCGTGGCGTTCCTCTGAGAAATCGGAACGCTCACCCGCCGATAGTTTCTTTCTCGGCCATGCAGATTCGAGTCGTCACCGGTACCGGTACCGGCCCGACGGCGGTCGCGGCCTACGACGCCGCCCTGGCCGGTGCGGGCGTCCACAACTACAACATCACTACCGTGTCGTCGGTGGTCCCCGACGACAGCACCATCGATGTCCTCGACAGCGCTCCGGACCTCGGCCCTGTCGGCGAGCGTCTCACCGTCGTCGAGGCGCGCGCCACGAGCAGGGAGGGCGAGGACGCGGCGGCCGGTCTCGGCTGGACGCGTACCGAAGGAGGTCGGGGACTGTTCTACGAGGCGACCGGTACAGGCCCCGAAACCGTCCGCGAGCGCGTGGCAGCCGGGCTTGAATCCGGGCGTACACTCCGCGAGTGGTCGTTCGTCGACGAGCGCATCGTGACTGCACACACGACGGCCGAGGGACCGTACGCGACGGCGGTCGTCCTCGGTGTCTACGGCGACAGCGAGCCGATATAGCGGCCCGTCACCGTGGGTGCGGCTCGGCGGAACGAGGCTGGGTGTCGATAGCGGGAGGCTTTTGAGTGCGTCGCCCCACTAATCGATGTCCTTCTCATGAACGACAGCACACCGATGGGAGCGAACGTCGGCGCTACGGACGTGGACCTCTCGGTCGAGCAGCGCCGCGCGCTGCAGGCCGGTCTCGACACCGTGGCCGCCCGTACCCGCGAGTACCTCCCCGACGAGTACGTCGTCGGTGCGCAGATCGTCGCCGGAACGGACGGCCCGCAGGGCACGATTGCTGTCCAGCCACCGGTCGGTGCGGCCGTCAGCGCCGGCTTCACCCCCGATTTCGAGGACCTGAACGAAGGTATCGCCGAAGAGGACAGAACCGAAGTCGCCAGACAGCTCGCCGCCAGTGCCGCCCTCCAGGTGAAGCAGGCGGTCTCGGACGGCATCACGCCGGTCGCTCGGTGATTCAGAGGGACTGTTGTGATTCCATATCGCCGTGGCGAAAGAACGGTTCGTGAAACCCCAGAGCAGTCGTCAGTCGCCGCTCTTGCTGAGGACACTCACCACAGTTCCTATCAGACGCAGCCGTTCGGCGGGTCGTAAAACAGCGCGTAGCCGAGCGTCGCCAGTGCCGGCAGCGTACCGAGGGCGAGCGCGACCGACACAGACAGCGTCGAGAGCACGCCGGCCGCCCAGCCCGCGAGCAGGAGTGCAGGCAGCGCGATGAGCACGCAGTCGGCGGGTGCGACCGTCGGTCGGCGCTCACGGATGGTTTCGACGACCGAATCCTCCGAGTCGGACTGGCCTGAACGATTCATCGTGTCCCGAACGACGACCGCCGGATAATTAAATATTATTACTAGGTGCGCGCTGGCTCATTTCCCCCAGAAGGGGTCGCGCTGGCGCTGTTTGTCGAGATATACGTGGAGGGCTTCGAGTTCGTCGGCCGGGATGTCCTCGGTGAGTTCCTGTTCGAGCACCTTGGCGTGTTTTTCGGGGATCTCCGACCAGAGTTCGTCGCCCTCCTCGATTTGGCGGCCCACGGTGGGTCCGTCGATGGCGACGCTGACGCGCTCGCCCGCGCGAGCCTGTTCGACGTCCTCGCCCTGCTCTTGAATCCCTTTGACCTGCCCGCGGCGCTCGGGTTCGTTGCCCTCGAAGGCCACGACGCCCGCGTTGCGTTTCAGGGTGCCCGTCAGCACCTCGACGCCGACCACGGCGGGGTCGTTCTGCCGGAAGGTGTGGTCGGGCAGCAGCCGGAAGCGGGCGGGTCGGGAGATGTTTTCGAGGATGGTGTCCTGCTGGCTGCGCTCGCGCTCTTCGATGAACTCCTCGTATTCTTCGACCAGCCGATAGATGACGTCGCTCTCGAAGATGCGAATGTCGCCCTCGTCGGCCTGCTCTGCGGCGTTGTCGAGCACGTCCACCGCGAAGGCTAATACTGTTTCGTGGCGCTCCTCGTCGGCGGTGCTCGCGACGGTCACATCGCGCGGCGCGACGTCGCCGACCTCCGCGCGGACGATGGGGATCTCGGCCTCCTCGAGCGCGTTCGCGACCGCCTCCAGACTCCCCAGCGTGTCGGCTTTGACCACGACACCCTCCTCGTCGGTGGTGACGCCGATGGCCGCCAGTTCCTCCCGGACCTCCTGAACGACCTGCTCGCGCTGGCGGTCGCGCACGACGCGGACGGGCGCGCCGGCCATCGCGTCGTCTAAATCTGGAGCGGCGATCTTGAGACCGGCCGCCGCGCTCACCGCATCGACCTGCTCGAACCGCTTTTCCGTTCGTATCTCGGCGAGCGGCCGCGGCTGGAGCAGCGCGCGCACGTCGGTCACGATTGGCTCGCCCGTGCCGCCAACGACGATGGTGTCGTCCGCGCGGACCGTCCCGTCGTAGAGCACCACGTCGATGGCGGTGCCGAACCCTTTCTGCTCTTTGACCTCCAACACCGTGCCAGCGCCCGGTCCCCCGACATCGATGGCCATCGCGTCCTTGAGATAGCGCTGTGAAAGACCCATGAGGACTGTGAGCACGTCGGGGATTCCTTCACCCGTTTCGGCGCTCGTCGGCACGACGCCGACGTTGTTGCCGAAGTTCTGCACGCGCCAGTACATATCCGCCGAGAAGTCGTGTTCGGACAGTTCGCCGATGAGTTCGTACAGTCGTTCGTCGAGCGTCTCGCGCGCGCGGTCGGACTGGGCGTCGTAGCTCTGCTGGATGGGGGCGTTGTCCTGTGGGTTCCAGCCCGGTACGGTGTCGATCTTGTTCGCCGCCACGACGAAGGGGGTCTCGGTGCGACGAAGGATGTCGATGGCCTCGATGGTCTGGGGCTGGAAACCGTCGTTGACGTCGACGACGAGAACGGCGATATCGGCGAGCGCGCCGCCACGGGACCGCAGCGTCGAAAAGGAGTGATGGCCCGGCGTGTCGATGAAGAGTAATCCGGGGAGGTCGAAATCGGTCGGGTCGACGAGTCCGCCCGCGAGTTCCGAGACCGTCTCTAAGGGGACGGCGGTCGCGCCGATGTGTTGGGTTATCGCGCCCGCCTCGCCCTCGGTCACTGTGGAGCCGCGAATCCGGTCCAAGAGGGTCGTCTTTCCGTGGTCGACGTGGCCGAGAACGGCGACGATTGGCGTGCGAAGCGTGGCTGTGTCGCCTGCGGCATCCGCGTCAGTGTGTGTCTCCGACATGGCATTCACCCGAGAAAGGTCGTTATCGTCCGGAAGCGGCCACGGCAGTTAAGCGCGTCGTCACGCGGGACGAAAACCGGTCGCTGTGTCCGTCCCTCCGTGGTGTTTATAATGGCCGGCCACAGTAGGGCGGGTATGCCGGACGTACTCGCACGGAAGCTCATCGACAAGGCCGTCATCGGCTCCGATGGAACGGAACTGGGCACGCTCTCGACGCTGACGATGGACCCCGAAACCGGGCAGTTGGGCGACCTGCTCATCACGCCACGGAGCGAGACCACCGAACAGGTCGACCTCGAACGCGACGACGAGGGGAGATACGCCGTCGCCATCGGCCGCGTGCAGGCGGTCAAAGACCACATCGTCGTCGACCGCTGATGGAGATCCTCGACGCCTCGGCGTTCATCAACGAGTACGACGCCGGCGACGACATCGCGACCGTGCCCGCCGTCGGCACCGAACTCGACGGCGAGAGTTCCTATCGCTACGATGCCCTCGAAGGGGCGGGGATGTACATCCACGTGCCAGAAGAGGCCGTCGTCGGCCGCATCGAGCGCGCCGCCAGCGAGAGCGGGGACAGGGACGAACTGTCCGAAACCGACATCGAACTGCTCGCGGCGGCCTTCGAACTCGATGCAAAGTTAGTAACCGACGACTACGCCATGCAGAACGTCGCCGAGCGCCTCGATATCCACGTGGAGTTCATCGCTCGCGAGGGCATCACCGAACAGCGCGACTGGGACTTCCAGTGTCAGGGTTGTGGACGGGTCTTCGACGAGAACAAAGAGCGGTGTCCGATCTGTGGCAGCGACCTCACCCGGAAGAACCCCTCATAGCATGGAGAGGAATCCCAGACTGCTCGTCTCGACGAGGTAGAGCTGGACGAACAGGACGGCGTTGTACGCGCCGTGGACGACGATTGGAATCAGGAGGTTGTCGGTGTATTCGTAGAGCGCGCCGAGGACGAGACCGAGGACGAACGTCGAGGCGACGTAGCCCCAGACCCCGCCCACACCGCTTGCCGCGACCAGCGCCGTGACGTGGGCGAGCCCGAACAGCGCGCTCGACCCGATAACGGCCCCCACCGGCGAGAGCACGCGCCGGAGCACGCCCTGAACGCCGCCACGAAACAGCGTCTCCTCGCCCGGACCGGTCGCGAGGAAGGAGAGGACGACCAGATACAGTGCGAGCGTCGGGTCCGCGCGCACAGCGTCGACCACGCGGTTGGTTCCGGGCGCGAGACCGAACTGCTGGAGCGCGAGACCGACTGCCTGCGAGGCGACGAACAGGACAACGAACCCCACGATAACCCAGCCGATGTCCCGCAGGGTTCGGCGAGACCCCGACAGCGAGGGCCATCGGAGGTTGAGCAGTCGGGAATGGTCGCCGTAGCGCATGTAACCGAGCACAACGAGGACGAACGCGATTCCTTGAATGAGCGTCGAGGCGGCGTAACCGGCGGCGCTCCGGAGACTCATATCGAGGACCGAGAAGATCACGACGAGCGGAAGCGAGAGTAGGTTCGAGGCGAGGAAGCCGCCGGCGGCGAGACCGAGCGCGACAGAGACGACGAGCAGGTAATCGCGCCAGTCGCGCCCGCCGGCATCGGCGTGTTCGGCTGCCATTGCGTGCGAGCGTTCGTCGCCGGTTCGTCATACGTCCTCCGATGTTTTTCGAGCGCTACTCGACGACGAGGCGGGTCTTTTCGGCAACGGCTACGCTTTCCTCGTTTACCTCGCCGACCAGCCCGCGAGCCGCGCGCTTGCCCCACTCGACGGCGGGCTGGGTGAACGTCTCGATACCGTAGAGTTCGCCGGCGAGCACGCAGGCGGCCTCCATCGTGTAGAGCAGCTCGCCGATTCCCTTCTCATCGACGCTGTCGAGTTCGATGCGAACCGAGGGACGGCCGGCCTCGGCGAGACTCGCCTCGGTGGCCGCGAACTCCGCATCCAGCAGTTCGCCCAATCCCGTGTCGCCGAGATAGGCGAGGTCCGCGTGGTCGGTCTCGGGGACTCGGA
>CAZJHA010000143.1:0-5748 GCA_964545755.1 uncultured Halobacteriales archaeon
ATCATCTCCCGGACCTGTTCGAGTTCGCGGTCGAGTCCGCCGATGTCCTCGTAGGTCACCGACGGGGTGGTTGCGCCGTCGCCACCACCGCCGGCGTCGGAGACGATCTCCTCGGCGGGTTTCTCGCTGATTTCGATGTCGGTGTTCTCGGCGACGATGACCGTCCCGCTGGGGTCGGTTTCGGCGACTCTGAGGGGGATGCGCTGGCCCGAGCCACCCGAGAACGGCCCGAACCCGAGCGAGAACGGGACGTTCTGGCCCTGCGTGATGGCTTGGCCCGAGAGTTTGTCCTGGACGTACGGGCCGATGTTGCCCCGAATGCGGAGGTTCTGGGGCAGTGCTACCGTCACCGACTGAGCCGGCTTGACGTCCGCTTTCTCGACGCTCACGCGGTCGTCGATGCCGACCTGTGCTTCGCTGCGGAGCTGGCCGTCGATGCGAATCACGCCCTGTCCCTGGTCGTCGGGATAGCCCGGCCAGACGCGCGCGATGGCGCGGCCCTCGCCGGCCTCGATGAGGATGTAATCGCCATTTTCGAGGTCGAGGTCGTCCATCGCCGCGCGGTCGACCGCCGCCAGTCCGCGCCCGGCGTCCTTCTGTTTGAGCGGTTTGACGGTGAGTTCCATTACGCTACCTCGACGGTGAGTACGCCGTTTTTGATAGTCGCTTCGGCCGTTCCGGATTCGGGAATCTCGAAGTCGGCCTGCTCGTCGCCGCGCACGACCATGACAGTGCCGTCGACGACGTCGACCGTCGTCTCACCCGCGTCGAAGCCGATGTCGGCCGCATAGACCACGCTGTCGCCGTACTCGTAGCGGCTCAGTGCGCCGCCGTCGCGCTCGTCGAACTGCTGGAGTTCTGGTGCCATCCTAACTCTGGGTTAGGACTACTACTATATAAACCTTCCTCAAAATTGGGTCCCCCGTGTGGGGTCAGCGGGCTGAACGGTGGGGTTGCGGTTCAGGGACGAGTTGGGTCTCGGTATGAAAAACGCTGCTGGTGTTCGTGTAATCAGGCAGGATTTCCGAGGGCCATCTCGGAGAGTCCGTGTGCAAGGGCGAAAGGTCCGCTGCCAGCAAGTGCCACATACGAAACGACGGAGCGGCCGGAGTATCGAACCGTCGGCTATCGGTGGTTCGGCGGAGAGCTACGAGATGAACTCGTTGTTGCGCCAGTCGACGCCCTTGCTCGCGGCCGGGCCCTCCGAGGGGTCCTCGACGACTTCGAGGGAGGCGGGGCGGTCCTCGCCGTCGACGATGCGGGTGGCGCTGAGTTCGCCCTCGCGGGCGGTGATCGCCGTCAGAGTACCCTTCTCGGCGATGCGGGCGATGTCCCGAAGCACCTCGAACATCGGGTACTGGACGGCGGTGTTCTGGAGGACGGTCTCCCGGTCGCCCTTGAAACAGGCGTACTCGACGAGTTCGGAGGGTGGCATCTCATCTTCCTCGCCGGGACCGCCCCAGCGCGGGCCGCCGGCGGGCGGTTTCTGCTCTTCGGGTGGTTCCTCGTAGACCCGGTTTTCGGTCACGCTGGCTTTCAGCTGGGCCGTCGGCGTATATTTACTAAGGGAGTCGTCGTCGGCGACGGCGCTGACGATGAGCGTGTTGTTCCGACGGGTGAGGTCGACCGACTGGAGTTCCTCGGGGAGGGGCGGGTCGTCCAAGAACTCGTGCAGGTCTTCGAGGGGCAGTTCGAGCGTCGAGTGGAGTTTGAATACACAGTCGTTCATTGTATCACCGGCAGTCGGGCGTGCTGCCGACGCTGCCCGTTCGTCGGTTCATAGGCATCCCGTACGTATATTCCCTGTCCTTCGTCCATCGCCATCACTCGCCGGCCAACGCCGGTTCGAGGTCACCCTGTTCATCGAGTTCGGCGAGCACGTCGCTGCCGCCGATGAACTCGCCGTCGACGTAGGTCTGTGGCGTCGTCGTCCAGCCGCTGTGGGCTTCGAGCGCCGTCCGATACTCGTCGATGGATTCGAGCACGTCCACCGTCTCGAAGTCGTCGCGATACTGGGAAACCAGCCCGAGCGCGCGGTCGGAGTACCCACACTGGGGCATCAGTTCGTTGCCCTTCATAAACAACACCACTTCGTTCTCGTCGATGGCCGAATCGACGCGCTCGGTGACTTGCTCCTGACTCAGTCCGCTTTCCGGTTGGAACGTCATACCTCTTATAGGGGACGTTCGGTCAAATGCGTTGTGCTGCCGGAGGCGGGACAGGGAGGGAAGGACAACTGTCTTGTGCCACGGTAGCACGGCACTTTACAATGGATTCGAGGGCGGTGAGGCGCTATTCGGCCGCCTCGGCCTCGGGTTCGTCACGCTCGCGCAGTGTCTTCTTGTCGGTCTTGCCGATGTCGGTGAGCGGAATGTTCTCGACGACTTCGACCTCCGAGGGCACGGCGTGCTTTGCGACACGACCGTCCAGATACTCGACGACCTCCTCCTCGGTGAGTTCCCCGTCGTAGTCGGGGTCGGGCTCGACGTAGACTTTCACGCGCTCGCTGCCCGGCCGCTCGGGGTCGGGGACCCCGACCGTCGCCGGGCGTTTGATGCCCGGATGGCCGAACAGTTCCTCGTCTACCTCCTCGGAGTAGACCTTCAGCCCGGAGACGTTGATCATGTTCTTCACCCGGTCGACGACGTAGAACCGGCCGCTCTCGTCGATCTTGGCGATGTCGCCGGTGCTCACGAACCCCTCGTCGTCGAAGGGCTGTTTGTCCGCGTCGAGATAGCCCTGCATGCGCTGTGGTCCGTTGAGGTACATCTCGCCCTCGCGCTCGTCCTCGATGGCCTCCTCAAGCGGAATCGGCTCGCCGGAATCGACGTCGACGAGTTTGACCTCTGTGTCGGGGACGGGAATCCCAATCGTGGGTTGGTCGAACCCGCTGTCGTCCGAGCTGCCGCCGGTCATCATGTCGAGCAGCCCACGCGTGTTGAAATGCGTGATGGGAGACATCTCAGAGAGACCGTACCCCTGCGAGACGCCCGTACTTTTCTCCTCGAAGGCGTCTTTGGTCTCGCTTGCGAGCGGTGCCGACCCCGAGATGCCGATGATGTCCTGGCCGAGTTCTTCGTCGACGATCTCCATGAACTGGGTTGGCACACCCATCATGATGATCGGGTCGTACTCGGTGATGAGGTCGCGCATCATCCCCGTATCGCGCGCGTCCGGGACGGTGAGCACGTCCAGCCCGAGTTCGATGAGCGAGTGCATCACCGAATACCCATAGGCGTGATACAGCGGCAGCGCCATCAGTGCGGTCTCGCCGCCGCGCATCAACTGGGCCATCCGGCTCATGTTCGCCGTTCCTTGCAGCGCGTTCGCGGTGACGTTCCGGTGGGTGAGCAGGCATCCTTTCGGCTGGCCGGTCGTTCCACCGGTAAAGAGCAGCGTGTGAACGTCCTCGGCGGGGTCGAACCCGATGTCGGGAGGGTCGTCGTCGGCGCGTTCGAGCACGTCGGGCAGCCACTCGGCGTCGGCGACATCGTCGTGTTCGGTCGGCGGGTCCTCGGAGTAATCCTCGATATCGGTAAGAATCAGGTGTTCGATATCGAGGTCATCGCGCAGCGAGCGCAGCAGGTCACGGTGGTCGTCCTGTCCGATGAGTACCTCGGGAGCACCCTGTTCGAGGCGATAGCGCAGGTCGTCGTCGGCATCAAGGAAGTCGTTCGGGATGTGGACGCCGCCGGCCCGCGAGATGGCGTAATCGGCGAGCACGAACTGGATGGAGGTCGGGAGGATGGTCGCCACCCGGTCGCCCTTGCCGACGCCGCGCTCTGCGAGCGCGCTCGCCAGCCTGTCGACTTGGGTAGCGAGGGCCGGATAGGTGACCTTCTCGCCGAGCTGGACCAGCCCCTGCTCGGGGTGGGCGTCGGCGCTCTCGTAGAGGAACGAATGGGCCGGCTCGTCGGGGTACGGTTCGAGGGTTTCGGGAATGCCGAACTGCTCGTATTCGTCGAACCACGGCGCTGACTCGGGCATGGTTCGTGGTCTTCGCCCAGCGGCCTAAAGCCGTCTGCGGCTATGCCCGGTCGTTCAAGTCGTCCATGCGGTCGCCGGCTCGACGGTCGTCTCCGTCGAGGATCGAGTCGTCGTGGTCGTCTCGGGAGCGTCGGTTGTCGCCTCGACCGTAGTCGCATCCGCTGTTTCCGTCTGCGTGTCGGTTGGTTCAGCTGTTTCCGTGGCAGCCGTGGTCGATTCGGTCGTCGATTCCGCCGTCGTGGATGGTTCGGTCGTCGTTTCGGTGGGTACTGCCGTCGGCGTCGCGGTCGAGTCGTTCGCATCGACCTCGGTGGTGCCTTCGGTGGGCTGCACATCGGTAGCTCCGACCGACTGATTCTCGGTCGTGGTATCGTTCTCCGCTGGGGTCGTGGTCCACGTTCCAGCCTCGACCGAGACGTCTGCCGTCTCCGTGTCGCTGAGCTCGGCGTAGGTAACAGCGCCACCGGCGAACCCCGCGATAGCGAGAACGAACAGCGCGATGGCCGAGATGAGTATTGCTTTCTGCATCAGTTTTCCTCCGATGGCACTTCGTCCGCCGCGACTCCGCCGTCGGTTTCTGGCTGTTCGTCAGATTCGGCTGACACACCGCTCGCCGCTCGACTGATTCCGTGCCGCGCGTGCGAGGTCGTAGAGTTCGCCGAGAACGAGCAGCCCGAGCGGGACCGCGACCAGCGCGATGAATCCCAGCCGTGTTCCCGCGAACGCGACGACGTGTCCGATAAGCGGTATCGTGAACGCCACCCGGCCGACGAGTGCCGACGCCGGAACCAGCCCCGGATCGGCCTCCTCGTTCGCATCGCCCTTCGTCTCGAATGCGAGACCGCTTTCGCCGCTGGTGACGTCGACGACGCGATGGGTCGTGACGTCGATGCCGTCGCCGTCGTCCCCGCCGCGCTCGGAGAAGACGATGACGTCGCCCTCCTCGACCGACGTGGGCGAGACATCGTTGACGATGACTGCGTCGTTCGGACTGATTGCTGGCGTCATGCTCGACGAGACAACGACGTAGCTTTGCTCCGCACCGACGACCTGCGGGACACTGAAGATGACGAACGGGACAACGAGCGCGACGAGAGCAACTATCGCGCCCGCGCGAAGGATTACATTTTGGTTCGATTTATGCATGAATTGTGTATTGAAATTTGGTTAGTTTGGTCACCGACTGTGATTACCGTAATCTCCTCCTCACACCCTCGTCCGGGTTTGTGTTCCAGAAGAGGGGAGAGGAGATCTCTCAGCGTATGCCGAACGTAGACCTCGCTGTAGCTCGAATCTGATTAGCTGCAGGCATTCTGGTTCAAGATGAACTTGATGTCGAAGGTCAGCGTGTCCCCCATCACGTCATTGTCATCTGACCGATCTGGGAGTCTGTATTCGAGCGTTGCGGTATCTGTGTCACTACCGTTTGGAGCAATCTCCTCGTTGACGTTATTGGTATCTCCAAGAACGTCTCCGACGACTTCATAGGAGCTTGAATCGCCGAAGAAGTACTGATTGCCACTTTCGCCGTCAAGGTACATCCTGACTTCGAGCTGGTCATAGAGATCACTGGGGGGCTCGTGTCCGTTTCACCGTCCGGGTTCTCACCTTCGCTACTTCCCCGGTTAATGAGCTTTCCCTGAAGACATTTCCCTGCGATAGAACCTGTATTCGTGAGGTCCATACTCACTTGGCCTTCCTCACTGGGGGCTAGTGTTCCGTCATCCTTCTGCTGTAGGGTTTATGGTCTCGGAGAACGAT
>CAZJHA010000144.1:0-5742 GCA_964545755.1 uncultured Halobacteriales archaeon
GCCCCATCATGTCGATCTCCTATTCCGATCGGTAAAGATCTTTAGCCGAGCCTATCAGTGACCGTCCTCGGTCCGAGGACGCGAGGGTACACGTCACCGTCGTAGTCACCGTCAGGATTGTGATGGTTGGCGGTCCACACCACTTGAACGAGTCCGAGCGGAACGGTGAATTCCGTCGTCGGTCCGAGTTCGGAGCCATCAGCAGCGACGGTAGTGACGCCCTCCAGTATGTCCTTTGCGAACCGATTAATCGCTTCGTGGTGCTCCCACGAGGCAGCGGTGTCGAACAGCTCGACCGGTCGGTTGAGTTCGTCCCAGTCAGCGGTCGGTAGCGCGCCGGGATACGCGTTCGTGTCGAGTTGCCCGCGTAGCCGGTCGGCGTCGTACTCCGCGAGCGCATCCCTGAATGCGTCACGATATTTCGCTACGACGCGTTCGTCGTCGATATATTCCCGAATCTCCTCGGTGTAGCTCTGGAGGTCGTTCGCCACCTCGCCGGGATAGAACGGCATCAGTCACTCACCACCCGCGTCAGCTCCCGGTCGTCGTCCTTTTCGAGTTCGACCGTCCGCTCGGTCATCGACTCGAAGGTCCGGTCGTGGCTGATGACGAGCAACTGGTTCAACCGGTCGAAGCGCTCCAACTGGTCGACGAGGTTCTGTCGTTTCCCTCGGTCGAGGTTCGCGGTCGGCTCGTCGAGAAACGCCATCCCGACCGTGGCGAGCCGTTCGAGAATCGCGAGCCGAACCGACAGCGCCGCGGCCATCTTCTCGCCGCCCGAGAGCGTATCGAACGGCTTGTTCTGCCCGCGTACCTGCACCCGGAGGTTGTACGTCCGGTCCCAGACCAGCGTCTCGGTCGGGGCGGCACGCAACGCCTGATAGATGTCGTTCGCCCGGTCGCCGATTTCGCTGGTCGTGAGGTCGCGGAGGTCCTCGGCCCCCTGCTGGAGGCTGTCGCGCGCCCACCGGGCGAACTCCCTGTCGCGTTCGAGTTCGGCCACCTCCGACTCCAGTTCGGCCTTTCGCTCGCGCTTCTCTTCGAGTTCGTCGAGGCGCTCGCGCGCCTCAGTGAGGTCCTCCTCTCGGTCCTCGCGCTGCTGTTCGCGCTTGGCGCGGGTCTGCTGTCGCTCGCCCAGTTCCCCCTCGATGTCGTCGAGTCGTGCCGCATCGAACTCGTCGTCGAGTTCCGCGACCTGCTCTTGGACTTCTTGTCGCTCGGCGCGCAACCGCGCCAGCGCCTCGCCCTCGTCGTCGACCGCCGCCTGTCGCTCGTCGAGGCTCTCGGCGACGGGTTCGTTCTGGATGTAGGTCCGTGGGCCTCCTCGGTTTCGGCGATTGTCTCCTTCGTCGTCTCGATCTCCCGGTCGAGACCGTCGAAGTCGGCGAGTTCGTCGCCGAGCTTCCGATAGGCGACGAGTCGCTCGCCAAGTTCCTCTCGCGCATCGCGGAGTGTTTCGACGGTGCCGTCGGCGCTCTCGATGGTCGCCTTCGCGGTGTGGTAGTCCTCGCTGACGCCCTCGCGGTCGGTCATCGCTTCGCGCTTGTCGGGTAGTTCGTCGACGCGCGCTTCGAGTTCGTCACGCTCGGTCTCGTACTCACGCTTTTCGGTTTTCAGTTCGGCGATCTCCTCTTCGATGGACTCGTGCTCGCGTTCGAGCTGTGGAATCCGGTCGGTCGCTTCCTTTGCCGCCCGCGCCGCCTTGATGCGCTCCTCAACGGTCGAGATTTCCTCCGCGATGGCCGGCAGTCGCTCCTCCGTGAGTTCCTCGATACGGTCGCGGTTGCGTTCGATGACGCTCTCGCGGTGGTCGGCGGTCACGGGCTGGTCGCAGGTCGGACACGACACCGCCGAGTCGTCGCCGATGTCGATGGCCCGAAGCTCCTCGTTCTGCTCGCGTAACTCGTCGCGCTCGGTCTCCAAGGACTTTCGCTCGGCCAGCAGGTCCTGTCGTTCGTCCTGCCGTGCAGCGAGCGTTTCGGCCTCCTCGCGTCGTGTTTCGGCCTCTTCGATAGCCGCCTCCCGGTCGGCAGCCTCCGCGCGCAACTGCTCGATATCGTCGTCGATATCGTCCAGTTCGTCCTCGATGCCGTCGAGACGCTCTGCATCGTCCTCCAGTCGTGACACCTCCTCTTGGAGCTCCTCGTAGCGCTCCTTTTCGGGTTCGAGTTCGCGCAGCCGCTCGCGTGCTCGCTCGGCCGCGCGGAGGTCGTCCTTCGAACTGGCGACCCGATGTTTGAGCAGGTCGATTTCGCCGCCGACCTCGCTGCGCTCGTCTTCGAGTTCCTCGCGCTCGCTCCGGCGCTCCTGTAACTCGTCGAGACGGTCCTGTGCCTCTTCGTGGCGCTCGTAGTCCTCGCGGACGGATTCGAGCGTCTCGCTGGCTTCTTTGGCCTCGTCGCGGCGTTCCTTCGTGGATTCGAGGCGCTCCTCCTGTGCCGGAATCTTCGTCTCTTCGAGCGCTTCCAACTCCTGTTCGGCGTCGCGGAGGTCGTCCTCGATGGCTTCGAGCCGTTCGCGCTCGATGTCGAGATCCTCGATTTCGGATTCCAACGCCTCGATGTCGTCGGCAAGCTCCGCGACGGCCGTCTCGTGTTCCTCGACGCGCGCTTCGACGTCCGGGAGGTCCTCCAGTTTGGCGTCGAGACCGATTATCTCGTCTCGGTGGTCCCGGATGCCGTCGTCGAACGCCTCGTCAAGCCCGCCGAGGGACTTGTAGGCCTCGCGGTAGCGCTCGATGTCGAACAGCGGGTCGAACGTGTCGATGCGCTCGGTCTCGGTCTTCGTGAAGTCCGCGAGGAAGTCGGTCTGGGCGACGCCGACGCTTCGCTCCCAGACCTCGGCGAGGTCGTCGGCGTCGTCGACGCCGAGCTGGTCGCAAATCCAGTCCTTGATCTCGCTCGTCCCGTCGAGCGAGAGGTCGTTGCCGTCCCCGTCGCGGACCTCGTACTTCGACCGGCCGGCCCATCGGTGGACCGTGTATTCCGCGCCGGTCGCTCGATTCGTGAACGTCACGGCGATCTCGCCGGAGGATTCACCGTCGCGCACGAGTCGGTCCTGATTGGTGAACGGGTGGCTGTCGAACAGCGCGTAGCCGACGGCCTCCTGAATCGTGCTCTTCCCAGCTCCATTATCGCCGAGAATGGCCTTCACGCCCGCTCCGAGGTCGACGGTCGTTGCCTCGCCGTAGCTCTTGATACCCTCCAAACGCACCCGCTCGATGACGATGCTCATTCGCTCCCCCGCGCGTCGAGTGTCTGCTGACTCGTTCGCCCCTCGTTTGTCGTCTCCGCACCGTCGTCCGTCTCAGTGTCGGTGCTCGCCGACTCGTCGCCGCTGTCGGCTGCTCCCTCGGGAAACAGTTCACGCCGGCGCTCGCCGAGATATGCCGCGACCTCGCTCACGTCCTCTCCCTCCTCGGTGACGAGTCCTTCGAGTTCGTCGAGCGTCCGCGCGACGGCCTCGGTCTCGGCGCTGTAGCGCGACTCGCCGGCGATGGTGGTGAACACCCGCTCTTGAAGCACGTCTGTGTTGACGGTGCCGTCGGCGTCGAAGGCCTCGTCGCGCTCGATGTCGCCGAGCAGTTCCGCGATTGCCTTGCGCTCGGTGTTGTTCGTCGGCTGCACGTACAGCGCATCGAGGCGTTCGGCGGCGAGTTCGCGCAGCGTCTCGACATCGAAGCTCCCGTGGTCCAGCAGGAGCGTACCCACGAACCGCACGTTCACGACAGGTTCGCGGCGATTGCCACGTCCATCGCGGTGAATCTCGCGCTCGCAGGTTCGCTCGACCGACGCGCGCTCCTCCTCAAGCGCCGTTTCGAACTCGCCGCGGAGGTCCTCGAAGGTGCGATAGCCCGATACGTCGAAGCTCATGGTGTGATACGGCCGGCGATGCGAGAGGTAGTGGTCGGCGGTCCCGTCCTCGGTATCGAAGAGGTAGTAGCCGTGGCTCTCGTCCCACCGGCCTTCCTGGATGTCGAGCGCTTCGAGACTGCCCGGGTTCCGGCCGATGGTTCCAGTTTCGTACCGTTTGTGGATGTGTCCGAGCGCGAGGTAGTCGACACACTCCTCGATTGGCGTCAGCCACGCGCGCTTGACCGTTGCGCCGAGGTCCGGCACCGCGTCGTCGACGCCGAAGTGGGCGAGCAACACCGTCGCGTCGGGCGTACCCTCGCGCTCGTTGACCGCCCGGATGCCCTCGGTGATGGGTTCGATGTCGCGTTCGATGTACGCCCCGCGATACGGCACGCCGAAACAGCGCACCGTCTCTCCGTTCGCCTCGATATCGACGAACCCGCCGCCGCCCTGCCGTGGGGTGGCGAGGTCGGTTCGGACGAACACCGGGTCGTCGCTCGGGTCCCCCGACAGCAGCGTGATGAGGCCGTTATCGTTGAGATACTGCAACCACGTCAGCTCGCGGCGGGTACCCATGCTCTGGTCGTGGTTGCCGGGCGAAACGACGACGGGAGCGTCGACGTCGGCGAGAACGGATTCGGCCTCGTTGAGGGTTTTGGGACTCACGTCCCGGGAATCGAAGAGGTCGCCCGGTAGCAGGATGGCCGTCACGTCGTGTTCGCCAACCGCCCCGAGGAAGTGCTCGAAGGCGAGTTTGACGTCCGTCTCGCGCTGTGGGTCGTCGTACTGTCTGTGGCCGAGGTGGATGTCGGCGGCGTGTGCCAGCCGCATGCTCACCACCCCGAGCGAGGTGAAACTGTTCGACCGAACGAACGATACGACATGGAGGGCGGACGAATCGACACGATAGTGATAGCGCCCACGCGGCGAGTCATAAATCTGGGCAAACCGGAGCGGAAGTGAAGTTTCCGCGGGCAACAGTGCTCGCCCGAAACCGACGATTCATCCCAGAGTGTCTCCCACGGAGGGAATCAGCCGGCGGTCTGGAGCCACGCTATCCGGCGCGAGCCGAGCCGGCGGAGCAGTGCCGAGGAGCCATAGCCCAACACGCCGACCGCTATCATCCCGACGATGATGTTCGAGTACGCGCCCGCGGTGAAGGCGTTCCAGATGAAGTAGCCGAGACCGCTGCTCGACAGCAGTTCCGCGGCGACGAGGCTCACCCACGCCAGCCCCATCGCGTTCACCAACCCCGTGTATATCGACGGCAGCGCGCCGGGCAAAATCACGTGTCGCAGCGTCTGTGTCTGTGAGGCCCCCAGCGAGCGCGCCGCCTGCGGGTACTCCTCCTCGACGCCACGAACGCCCTCGACGGTGTTCAGCAGTATCGGGAAGAAGGCTGCCAGGAAGATGATGAACCGGACGATGTTCGCGGGCGTGAGCAGGATTATCGTCAGTGCCGGATACCACGCAATCGGCGGAATCGGTCGGAGCACTTCGAGCGCCGGAAACGTCAGGTCCGAGATGGTCTCGCTGCGCCCGATGAGCAGCCCCAGCGGGATCGCGATGACCGCCGCGACGACGAAGGAGAGATACACTCGGAACGTGCTGCGGGCGACTTCCTCCCAGAAGGAGGCGCTGGCGGCCGCGTCGGCGAACGCAACCGCCACCTCGACGGGCGAGGGCAGGCTCGGAACAATGTTCACAACTATCGTCGCGAGCGCCCAGATGGCCAGTACGGCGAGCAGCGACGCCGCCTGTTGGAGGCGCTGTTCGTACGCCATCAGGCCCGCCCCTCCGCCTGCTCCATCGCACGCTCGGCCTCGTCGTGGATGCTCTCGATGGCGCGGCTCTGGAGTTCGTTGAAGCGGTCGGTCGTGACCACGTC
>CAZJHA010000145.1:0-5728 GCA_964545755.1 uncultured Halobacteriales archaeon
TTGTACATTATGGCTCCGTGATCGCAAGCGTGTTGTTCCCGCGCAGTCCGATGACCGGAACGCCTCGTTCGAGAACCCGCTCTGCCAGCGGGCGGTCGTTCGTACAGACCAGCTCGCAGTGCTCGCCGGCGAGTTCGATGCAGGCGTTGTCGGCGCTCGTCGCCTCGTGGTCGAGGGGCCGACAGCGCTCGCTCAGGTCGAGACCGACGCTTGCCGCGACGGCCTCCTCGCCATGACTGCCCGAAAGCGCATCGAGTTCATCGAGCACTGCTCGCGGCACGAGGAGTTCCGGGGTGGTGAGCAGTCGGTCGAGTTCCTCGAACACTCGGACGTCGCATTCGACCGGCATCATCAGCGCGTTCGTGTCCATGAGCACTCTCTCGTTCATTCGGTCAGCGTGCCGATGCCGATGAGCCGCCAGCGCGCGCCGACCCGCCGGTTGATGGCGATGTTCGCGCCCGCGGCCGCACACACCGGTCGCTTGAGCGCGACCTCGCACTCGTCGTCGCGCGCGCTCGTGACCGAGCCAACCGTGGTGGCGGTCCCCACCGTCAACATCAGCGGCTCACCGGTCGAGACGGGTTCGATGTCCTCGCCCTCCGTCCCGTCGGCGCTGGCAACGATGCGGTCGAGCAGCGAAACCTCCATCGTGAACGACTCTCGGGTGGGCGGCAGCGACCCCGGTGGGCCGGCGACTTGCCCGGCCAGCCCGTCGCCTTTGGTCATGCTCGGGTCCAATCCCGTGCCCACACCGAGCAGTCCACCGGGCGTCACGCTCTCGACGGACTGGCTGCCGGCCTGCAGCGAGCGCACGTCGGTCGTGATGGGCTGCCACTCGGCCTGCCCTCCGTGTTCGACCTCACGGCCCGGCCGGAGTTCGAGTTCCTCGCCTGGGGTGAGTTCGCCGGTGACGAGACTCCCCCCGAGAACGCCGCCCAGCAGTTCGTCGGCGCGGGTTCCCGGTCGGTTGATGTCGAAACTCCGCGCGATGTGCAGGCGTGCGTCGGCCTCCGGGTCGCGGGCTGGCGTCGGAATCTCCTCCTCGATGGCCTGAATCAGCAGGTCAAGGTTAACCTCCTGGCCGGCGCTCACGGGGACGACTGGCGCGTCCTCGGCCACAGTCCCCGAGACGAACTCCTGGATCTCCTCGTAGTTCGTGCGCGCGCGGCCGTCGTCGACGAGGTCGACCTTGTTCTGGGCGATGACGATGTTCTCGATGCCGATGGAATCGAGCGCCATCAGATGCTCTTGAGTCTGGGCCTGTGGGACGGTTTCAGTGGCGCTCACCACGAGCACCGCGCCGTCCATGATGGAGGCTCCCGACAGCATCGTCGCCATCAGCGTCTCGTGGCCCGGTGCGTCGACGAACGACACAGTACGAAGGGGATCGCTCTCGCTGCCGTCCGGACACTCCTCGGCAACGGTGTAGCGCTCGGGGGCGTCCATCCCGGGGCACTCTCTAAACGTGGCGTCGGCGTAGCCGAGCCGGATGGAGATGCCGCGCTTCATCTCCTCGGAATGCTGGTCGGTCCATGACCCGCTCAACGCCTGCACGAGCGTCGTCTTGCCGTGGTCGACGTGGCCGACCAGCCCGATGTTCACCTCCGGTTGTTGGTGGTTCCGTGTCATCTCGAAAGTAATAGGATAGCTACGCCCCGAGTCGTTCATAAACCTGCTGTTCCATATATCCCGGCCGCTCCCCGACGCCGCACTACCGGCCATCACCGGGGAAACGGTTATGTTTCGTGCTCCGAAATCGTAATTTCATGGCGGATTCGCCGGACCGCGAGCGGCTGATTGCTGCGTTCAGATACCTTTCGAGCCTCCTCGTTCCGCTCGTCGTGCTCGCGGTGTTCGCCGTCGCTGCTGTCGCGCTCGCGCTTTTCGTCTTCGACCCGCTCATGTTTCAGGCCGCGGCCGGTTCCCCACAGAACGCCATCGCCGAGGAGGCGAGCGTCTTCGAATCGACGACCACGGCCGCCGGCTGTACGCCCGATGCGAACGACAACGCCTCTATCGAGGGCTATCGACTGCTCGGCGCGCGCCACCTCTCGGTCACGGGCAACGTGAGTCTGCCGGATGCCTCCTCCACGCTCACCGAACCGACCATCAGCAAGCGCTCACCGGGGACGTTCGTGCTCTCGGTCGATACGGAACACACCGATGCCGCCAATCGAAGCTGTCGCGGGCTGGCGCGCTACACCGCGAAGGTCGAACTCCCCTACGGCGTGAACAGCTACGAGTTCGTCGTCCGCCACGGCGGGAACCGCACCCTCCGCGTCATCGAGCGCTCGTGAGTCTCACACGTCGATTCGGCACGAAATTGGGTCCGAATTCGGAAAACGTTGATACGTGTTTTGTGAGTGGGCAATGGTGTGCGCAAGCACGACAACACCATGACCGACGACCCCACCGACGACACGACTCGCACAGCACAGGACGACTGGGACTTCGACCGCAGCGACGGCGACACGGACGGCGGGAACAATTCGCTCGGGCGTATCGGTGAAGAGCTCCGCTCGCGGCGGGACTTCCTTTCGAACACCGCGAAGGTCGGGGCCGGAGCCGCCGCCCTCGGCGCGCTCGGCAGCGGCACCGCCGCGGCCGCCCACGGCGACCAGCCCTACTCCGATTCGGACTACGAGGACGCAAACGAGTTCGGCTACGGCGCGCTTACCGACGTGCAGATCGTGAAGTTCGCGCTGATACTCGAACGCCTCGAAGCCATCTTCTACACCGAGGCGGTCGGGGACGCGCCGGTCGGACAGATGGGAACGTCGGGCAACGGCGACGGCGGCCAGCTCGGCGAGAAGGACGTCGAGCGCTCGGACATCGCCGCGCAGTTCGCCAACCCCTCCCGGCGCTACTCCACCTTCCAGCGCTTCCAGCAGATCCGCGACCACGAGCAGGCCCACGTCACGGCGCTTGAAGGCGTGCTCGAAGAGGTCGGTGAGGATCCGAGCTTCGCGAGCGACCTCGAATTCCAGTTCCCCTACGACGGTGTCGTCGAGTTCGTCGGGCTCGCACAGGTACTCGAAGACACCGGTGCCGGGGCATACACCGGTGCCGCGCCCGCGGTCGACACCGAGGAGTACCTCGCGGCGGCCGCCCAGATTCACGGCGTCGAGAACCGTCACGCGAGCTACCTTCGCGTGCTCAACAGCCCGCTTCCGGCCGGCTCGGGCGCGCTGAACTCGTTCCCCGACGCCTTCCAGCCGCGGCTGAGCGTGCAGGAGGTCGTCGACCGCGCCGCGCCCTTCATCAAGGGCGTCGACAGCCTCGATCAGGTCACGGAGCTGCTCGGCGGCTACGCGATAGACGTCACCGACAGCTGAATCGCGCCCGGGACCTCCCCGACCCTGCTCGGCCGACCCGCTGACGCCCACTCGATTTTTCGCTGCAAGCGTTGAAGGTCCGCGACCGACTGGTTCGTACATGGCATTCGACCCCGAGCGGGTGGAGACGGTGACGTTCGATTCGTACAGCACCCTCGTGGACGTCGAGAGCGTCGAGCGCGCGCTCGCCGAGCACGTCGAAAACCCAGAACCGATTTCGACGCTCTGGCGCGAGCGCTCGCTCGCCTACACGTTCGTCGCCGACGACGTCGACGCCTACCAGCCCTTCTACGAGGTCCTCCGCGACGCGCTGTCGGCCGCCCTCGCTGCCCACGACGTCGACCTCACCGAGGACGAACGCGAGACGATCCTCGAACAGTATCACGACCTCGATGTGTTCGACGACGTCCGAGACGGTATCGAACGATTGCGCGACGGCGGCTACGATTGCTACGTGGTCTCAAACGGGAACCCCGACATGCTCGACTCGATGGTCGAGGGTGCGGACATCGGCGACCTCATCGAGGATACGGTGAGCGCCGACGAGATACGAACCTTCAAGCCCGATTCGGCGATCTACCGCCACGCCGCCGGGAGAACCGGAACGCCAATCGAGCAGATCGCCCACGTTTCCGCTGGCTGGTTCGACGTGCAGGGGGCGAGCCACGCCGGCATGCAGGGCGTGTGGGTCGACCGCGACAGTCGAGAGTGGGAGCCGTTCGACGGCGACCCCGACCTCACTATCGGGAGCTTTCACGACCTCGCCGACGAACTCGGCATCTGAGTCAGCTCTCGACCGAAGCCGCGAGCGCGACGCTTTTGCCGTGCTGTCCCCTCCATCCCGTGTGCGCGAGTTCGCGTTCGAGCTGGCGCTGTGTGCCAGCCTCGAAGCCGACGTTGAGGGTGTCGTGAGCCGCCAGCTCGGCGCGAGCCTGCACGGCAACCGGGTGATGGATGTCATCCATGTCGAACCCGGCTCGGATCTCGATGCCCGGGCGCGACTCACGCCCCACGAAATCCCCGAGGTGGCCATCGAGAGCAGCGTCGGCGTCGGCACGGCGCGCTACTGGAAGGACGCCTTCGACTGTCATCCCGAACGGGCGCGAACCGTGACCGAGCGCGCGCTCGACATCGGCTTTTTCGACGCCGAGCGAGACGGCAGCCGCGAGTACGTCCGCCAGACGGCGCGCTATCCCGACGACTGGTTCGACAGGCTAGTGGGCATCGAGAACAAGCCGGACCTCGGAACTCCCGGCGACCTCCAAGCCCAGCTTCGCCGTGACGTGAGCCTCGGACTGCTCGACGAGGTGATTCTGGCGACCACCTCGCACGTGACGGGCGCGCATCTGAACCGGATTCCCGAAGCGGTGGGCGTCTGGCGGTTCGACCCCGAGAACGAAACGCGAGAAGTGCTGCGCGAGCCGACACCCCTCTCGCCGACGGAGCCGGGTATCGAAATCGGGACGCGAGGAGCGGCGAAGACCGCGATACGGCCGGTGACACCAGCCGAAAAGGCGCGAGCACGTCGGCGCATCGCCGAGCGCGCCTACGGGAAGGGCTGGCGCACCTACGACTTTCCGGCCTGCGAGCGGGTCGAAAACGGCACGCTCGCGGGCGCGTCTGGACTGCCGTACTGCGAGTGGAAGGGCCGGTTCGTCCATCCGGCAGCCGAATGCGGCGTCGGGTGTGCGGGCCACGAACCAGCCGACCCGCCCGACGTGGACTTCGATGCCGAACGTGACCGGCGCTCGCCGTGGGTACGAGACTCGGAGAGTCAGCAGCGCCGACAGGCGGGACTCGACCGATTTTAGTATATAAGCGCCGTCTGTGGTGTTATAGCACACCGCGGAATCGAAAGACACGGGCGACTTTACTGATTAATTCCGATGCTTTTATATAGAACTCCATTCAATCAGTAGGTGACTATGGCTCAGCAGATGGGTAACCAGCCCCTTATCGTACTCTCGGACGACTCCCAGCGAACGTCCGGCAAGGACGCACAGTCGATGAACATCACGGCCGGTCAGGCGGTCGCCGAGGCCGTCCGCACGACGCTCGGCCCGAAAGGGATGGACAAGATGCTCGTCGACTCGACGGGCAACGTCGTCGTCACGAACGACGGCGTGACCATCCTGAAGGAGATGGAGATCGAGCACCCGGCGGCGAACATGATCGTCGAAGTCGCAGAGACCCAGGAGGACGAGGTCGGCGACGGCACCACGACGGCGGTCGTCGAGGCCGGCGAACTCTTAGAAAAGGCCGAGGACCTCCTCGACCAGGACATCCACGCCACCACGCTCGCACAGGGCTACCGCGAGGCCGCCGAGGAAGCAAAGAGCATCCTCGAAGACGTCGCCATCGACGTCGACGAGAGCGACACGGAGACCCTCGAA
>CAZJHA010000146.1:0-5726 GCA_964545755.1 uncultured Halobacteriales archaeon
TCGGAGCCGGCCATCTTGATGAAGGTCGCATCCGTCTCGTTGGCGACCGCCTTGGCGAGCATCGTCTTCCCCGTTCCCGGCGGTCCGTGCAGCAGCACGCCAGTCGGCGGCTCGATGCCCACGGTATCGAACCGTTCGGGGTCGACAAGCGGCATCTCGACGGCCTCCCTGACCTCGCGAATCTGGTCGTCGATGCCGCCGATGTCGGCGTAGCTCACCGCTGGGCGGTTCTCGACCTGCATCGCCTGTGCGCGCACGTCGGTCTCGCTGTCGAGCGGGCGCTGGACGCTGAACGAATCGTTGACCGCGACGCGGTCGCCGCTTTCGAGGTCGTCGGCGAGCCCCGGCGAAATCTCAGTGAGGACTTCCTGGTTGTTGCCGTGCTGTCTGACGATTGCCCCCTCGTCGGTGAGTTCCTCGACGGTGGCGACGTACAGCGAGGAGGTCTTGAGCGCCTCGTTTTCGCGTTGGAGCTTCTCGGTCTCCTCGGATAGCTCCTCGCGCTCGGCCTCGGCCTTCTCAAGCCGCTCGGCGAGTTCGTCGTGCACCTCGGAGACGGTCTCGAGGTGTTCGGCGAGCGCATCGAGGCGCTCGTCGTCGCTCAGTTCCGGGTCGAGGTCGAGGCGCGGGCGGTCCGGGAGGGAGGGGCTGTGGGACATTCGTTACCCCTAATAGCGTCTCTGCGTTAAAAGTGGTTTTGGGTTCGGGGTCTTTATGCCAACTCCGCGAACTCGGTCAGGGCGTCGTCGTAGGCCGCAAAGGCCGCCTCGATGGGTGCCGCATCGGTCATGTCGACGCCGGCCTCGCGGAGCAGTTCGATTGGGTAGCCGTGTGACCCGGAGGCGAGGAAGTCCCGGTAGGGTTTCGCGGCCGCCTCGCCCTCCTCGCGGATGCGTTCGGCGAGTGCAACCGCCGCCGAAATCCCGGTCGCGTACTGATAGACGTAGAAGGGCCGATAGAAGTGTGGAATCCGCATCCACTCGCGGGCGATGCGGTCGTCGATGGCCGCGTTTCGATAGTACTCGCTCTTGAGGCCTCCATAGATGTCGTCGAGGCGGTCGGGCGTGAGCGCCTCGCCAGCCTCGGCGAGTTCGTGGGTCTCCAGCTCGAACTCGGCGAACATCGTCTGGCGGACGAGCGTCGCGCGGAAGCGTTCGAGGTACTCGTTGAGCACGTGCCGGCGGAAGGACTCATCCTCCACGGTATCGAGCAGGTGATGGGTCAGGAGCGCTTCGTTTACTGTGGACGCGATCTCGGCGACGAAGATCTCGTAGTCGCCGTAGACGTAGGGTTGGGCCTCGCTCGCCAGTTCCGAATGGAGTGAATGACCGAGTTCGTGTGCAAGCGTGTACATCGAGGCGATGTCGTCCTGATAGTTCATCAGGATGTATGGCTGTGAATCGTAGGTCCCGCCGGAGTACGCCCCCGACTGTTTGCCCTGATTCTCGTAGACGTCGACCCAGCGGGAGTCGAGACCCTCGCTGAGTTTCGCCTGATATTCCTCGCCCAGCGGCGCGACCGCGTCCGTGACGTGCTCTTTGGCGTCCTCGTAGGGCACTTCGGGGCTCTTGGAGTCGACCATCGGCATGTAGAGGTCCCACATCCGCAGTTCGTCGACACCGAGGCGCTCGCGCTTGAGGTCGGCGTGGCGATTCAGGATATCGAGGTTCCCTCGCACGGTGTCGACCAGCGTGTCGTAGACCTCGACGGGGATGTTCGCGCCGTCGAGGGCGGCCTCGCGCGCGGTGTCGTAGTGGCGCGCTTCGGCGAGTTTCACGTCGGCCTTGACGCTGTTGCGGTGGGCCGTCCCGACCGCGTTGCGCACCGTCTCCCACTCGTCGTAGAACCGCTCGTAGACCTCCCGCCGGAAGTCGCGGTCGGGGCGTTTCTGGAGCTTCGTGAAGTTGCTCAGCGAGATTTCGACCGCCTCGCCGTCGGAATCCTCCACCACCGGAAACCCCATGTCGGCGTTCGTGAGCATGTCGTAGACCTCGCTGGCCGCACCGGTGACCTCGCCGAGGTCAGCCAGCAGTGCCTCGATTTCGGCCGAGCGGGTGTGGGGCTTCATCCGCAACACGTCGTCGAAGTAGTGCTCGTACGTTTCGAGTGCCGGCTCCTCGTCCATCATCGCCTCTAGCTCCTCGTGCGTGCAGTCCTGAAGCGCGGGGTCGATGAAACTCGCCGCGCTCGATGCGTCGGTCGCCAGCGACTGCGCCCGCGCGGTGAGCGCCTGATACTGCTGGTCGGTGGTGTCCTCGTCGCGACGCATCCGTGCGTACGAAATGACGTTCGAGAGCTTCCTGAACAGCTCCTCGCGCGTTTCGAGCGTCGCCAGCAGGGTTTCGCCATCGTCGGTCGCTCGCCCCTCGTAGGCTTCGAGGTCTCCAATGAGTCCCTCGACCTCCTCGTAGGCTGCCTCCCAGTCCTCGTCGGTGGCGTAGAGGTTCGTCAAGTCCCACGTGTACTCGGTGTCGATGTCGCTTCGTTCGGGAACCGAACTCATGGGGAGAATACGGCGACGAAGCGGGGTAAACTTTCTCAAACCGGCGGCGCGACCATCCGGAGCGAAAGACTGAATAATGAATGACTGTTCAGTCAAGGCATGACACAGGCTCGTTCGCGCAAACGACCGTGGCTCGCCGCGTTGCTGTCGGCGCTGGTGCCCGCGTTCGGCCATCTCTACCTCCGGCGGTGGTTCCGGGCGCTCGGCTGGGTCGGCCTCACGCTGCTTTCGACCATGTTCGTGCCGAACGCGACGCTCGATGCGCTCGTTTCGGGGCACTCGTTCGCGTGGCTCGACGCCGCGCCGCTGCTCGCGGTCTCGCTGCTCAGCGT
Organism: uncultured Halobacteriales archaeon; assembly: GCA_964545755.1. Lineage (GTDB taxonomy): Archaea > Halobacteriota > Halobacteria > Halobacteriales > Halococcaceae > Halococcus. Next base: position 2,836 of record CAZJHA010000146.1, read on the forward strand.
GTTCGATGCCTACCGGCTCGCGGTCGTCAACAACTATCTCCTCCGCGTTCGGAGCGCGGGTGCGGGGATGGCGGTCTGTCCCGACTGTGGCCGGCCAGCCGAGGACGACCTCGACTTCTGCCAGTGGTGTGGGACGACCCTCGATAGCCCGAGCGGCGACGAACCCAGCCGCCACGACTTCCAGTAATCGCCCGCATCGGTACTACCCGATTTGCGTCATGATGTCACTGGCGACCCGCGTCCGTGTCGCGGCCTCGATGCGTACGTTTTCGAACACTGCACGCGCGCTCGCGGCGGCTTCATCATCGACCACGAAATCGAGGCCGGGATAGGAAACGTCAGTAAGGACGAGCGGCGCGGCCGGTGCGGGAGCGATGCCGTCCGGTCCCGAGAGCACTTCCTCCGAGAGCACACAATCGAGCTTCGAGAGCGCGGTCTCGCCGGTCGCCACCGAACGGACGAGCGTGACGGCTCGACGGACGAGGTGGCGCGAGAAACCGCCGGCACGAACGGTTGCGACGAGAAAATCGCCGTCGCGCTCGACGGTGCCGTCGAGCGTGCGGACGGTGTTGTGGTCGTCCGGCGTGAGATTGTGGTAATCGTGTTCGCCGGAGAGCCGTGCCAGTGCTGCGTTCGCCCGCTCGACATCCGCTTCCGGGGCGTGAAGGTGGTGGGTGTATTCGCGCGAGGCGGCGTCGTGGGTGGCGTGGAACTCCTCGGCGTCGGCGTGTGCCCACGTGCGAACCGTTTCCGGGAGTTCGCCGTTGAGCGCCCGCGGCGTGAGCCATCCCGGCGATTCGAAGCCGATGGTCTGGGCGACCGCCGACACGCCCCTGTCGGTTCGGCCCGCGGCAGCGTAGCCCGGTGGCTTTTCGTCGTTCTTATCGAGGACGTCCAGTTCACGGAGGGCATCGAACACCACCTCCTCGACCGTCGGGACCGTGGGTTGGCGCTGAAAGCCGTAGTACGGGCGACCGTCGTAGGCGAGCCGGAACGCACGCATCGGCCTCGATTTCGTCCCGGTGGCCTTCGCTCCATCGAAGCACGCTTGGCCGAAGGATTCATACCCGCTCGGGACTGACCGTTTAGTCAGATAGATGTTCTCCGAACTGATTCGACACAGAGAACCGAGACGGTCCTCGGCCGGAGCAGCGCGGTCCGAACGCGCGGGTCGGCAGTGAACGCCATCAACGAGTATCTCGGGGTCAACCGCGAGGTGCTCGCACTCGCCATCGCCCGGATGGCCGACGCGGTGGGCAACTCCTTTCTCATCGTCGTTCTCCCTCTCTATATCGCCAGCGGCACCATCGAGGGCGGTGCGGGTGGTCTCGGCGTCTCGCTGCTCACAGGCCTGATCCTCTCGGCGTTTGGCTTCTTCAACAGCGCGCTCCAGCCCTTCGCCGGCCGCCTGTCGGACAAACTCGGCAAGCGAAAGGCGTTCGTCCTCGGCGGGTTGGTCTTGCTGGCGGTCGCGAACTTCACGTACTCGCTGGCGTCGAGCTACTGGATGCTGCTCGCCATCCGGGCCGCACAGGGAATCGGGGCGTCGCTGACCATCGTCGCGACGATTGCGCTGGTCAACGAACTCGCCGACGACGCGACCCGCGGCGGGAACATGGGCACGTTCAACACCTTTCGTCTTCTGGGATTCGGGACCGGTCCGATAATCGCCGGCTCGGTCGTCGGCGGCGGTCCGTACTCGCTGGCCGGCCTCTCGATAACGGGCTTCGAGGCGGCCTTCTACATCGCGACCCTCTCGGCGGTGGTGAGCATCGTGCTCGTCACGCTGCTCGTCCACGACCCCGACATCGAGCGCTCGACCGACGACGAGGACACCTCGATTGCGGTGCTCGACCACGATTCGGACGGACTGCTCGACCCCGTGTTCACCCTCGGGGTCGCCTCGCTGTTCATGGCCATCGGCATCGCCCTGCTGTCGGCCATCGAACCACAGGTCAACGCCCGCCTCGGGCAGGGCGCACAGCTGTTCGGTGTCGAGTTCTCCGCGTTCATCCTGATGCAGGTGCTGCTTCAGGCTCCCATCGGCAGCGCGAGCGACCGGTATGGACGTAAACCGTTCATCCTCGTCGGTCTCGTCCTCCTCGTGCCGGCGACGCTCGTACAGGGACTCGTGGTCGCGCCGTGGCAGATGATTCTCGCCCGCTCCGCACAGGGCATCGCTGGCGCGCTCGTGTTCGCACCGGCGCTCGCGCTCGCGGGCGACCTCGCGAGCAGGGGCGCATCGGGTACGCAGTTGTCGGTGCTCACGATGTCGTTCGGTCTCGGTACCGCCATCGGCCCGCTGGCGTCGGGCTTTCTGGTCCGCTTTGGCTACGTCACGCCGTTCGCCTTCGGCGCGGTGCTCGCCGCCCTCGGTTTCGTCCTCGTCTACACGCAGGTCCACGAGACGGTTGCCGTCGACGCCGAACCACCTGCCACCTCCGCTCCGACGCCACAGGATTAGCCTCACTCCTTTTGGGGGAACTCCGCGACCGGCACCTGTCGCTGCTCGCCCGAGTCCATCTCCTTCAGCGTGACCTGCTCCTCGGCGAGGTCCTGCTCGCCGACGATCACAGTCGTTTCGGCACCGATGGAATCAGCGTACTCTAGCTGTGCGCCGAAGCTCCGGCCGGCGACGTCGGTCTCGACGACGTGGCCGCGCTCACGGAGGTCGCGGGTGATGCGGGCAGCCGTTTCGCGGGTGTCGCCCACTTGGAGCACGTAGTAGTCGGTTGCGGTGGTCTCTTCGGGCCAGACGCCGGCGCGCTCACAGAGCAGCGAGAGGGGTGCCAGCCCGAGCGCGACGCCGACCGCGGGCGTCGGCTGGCCGCCGAATCCCTCGATGAGGTCGTCGTAGCGCCCGCCGCCGAACACCGACCGACTCACCTCGC
>CAZJHA010000147.1:0-1720 GCA_964545755.1 uncultured Halobacteriales archaeon
CCGCCTCGCCCATCGGCTGGCTCGACCCCTCCAGAGCGACGCTGAACGGATAGGTGCGACAGATGAGGGGTCGGTCATCGTGGACGGTACACGCCCCGACACCATCCTCCTCGGCGTAGAACGTACAATCGCCACAGCCATCGGTTTCGAGCGCCCACTCGAAGGTCTCACCCTCGACACCCTCCGGGCCGTCGCTCAATCCATAGGGCATCGGCCGGGCGACGTCCCGCCAGTCGTACTCACCGGTGTCCTGCAACTCGCGCACCTCGTCGGGAAACACCGTCGCGGTGTGTTCCTCACGCCCGTCCGCACTCTCCGCCGCCTTGCAGCAGGCCCCACAGCGCGTACACTCGAAGCCGATGTCCTCGATGGCGTCGGCCAGCGCTCCGATGTCGAGGTCCCGTGCACGGACGAGTTCGTCCTCGAAGCTCACAGCCTCACTTGTGTTCGCCCCGCAAAAAGACCGTCGTCAGCTGCTCGCACACTCGCCGTCCCATTCGACTCGCCCCTCGACGGCGAGTTTTTCGAGGTGGGCTTCGACCGTGCGCTCGGCCAGTGTTCGTACTCCCGAGAGGTCCTTCCCGTAAGCTCTGTCTGGTATCGCAGCGACCGTCCGTGCGCCGTCGCCGACTGCCCGCAGCACTGCCCGTTCGCGGCGCAATCGATGGGAAATCAGTCGTCCCAACACGCCCCGAGGTTCGTCGATGACCGGTCCATGACCCGGATACAGCCGCGTCGGATTCCGGGCGTGGATCCGGCGGAGTGCGGTGAGATAGCCACGCATATCGCCGTCGTCGCTCCCTACGACGACGCTGCCCTCCGCGACCGCGAGGTCACCGACCAGCATCCCTTCATCGGCGGCGAGCGCGACGTGGTCGGGTGCGTGTCCCGCCATCGTGAGTACCTCGACGGTTCCATCGTCGGTCTCGATGCGGGCTCCCGGGCCGAACAGCCGGTCCGGGGAAACGCCGGTCGCGCGCTCGAAGCGCCCCTCGTAGCCGGCGCGCGCCCAGACGGTCGCGTGGTCTGCGTACGCTTCGACCCCACCCACGTGGTCGGGATGGGTGTGGGTCACGAGCAGGTGTTCGACGTCGTCGAGCACCTCGTCGAGCTGTGGTGTTTCTGTCGGCGGGTCGACGAGGAGCGCGTGCTCGTTCCCGATGAGATAGGCGTTCGTCTCGCCGCCGGGTGCGGCCGTCTCCACTGGAACCGGGATTCGCATCGGATTCACACCGGTGAACGTCGTTCGCGGGTGAAAAGAACAGTTACTGGTTCAGGAAGTAGACCTGCTTTCTTGCGTCGCGGAAGCTGTAACGCGAGCCGACGAGGTCGTCGTCTTCGAGCCTGTTGAGCGCGTAGCGCACGGTTCTATCGGGCAGGAGCGATTCGTCGGCGAGCTGGCCCTGTGAGAGCGGTGTCTCGGATTCGAGCACCTTGGCGACGAGCTTCGCGCTCGGGGGCAGCTCGCGCAGACGCTCGCGGAACTCGGTCTCGCTGAGCGGGTCGTCGGGCCGTGAGCGGTCCGTGGCAGCACTCATATCCACTCCTCGCCGGCACGCCGTGGTAAAACTTGCCCATGTATGCGAATGTATACTACCATCGCATGAGTTAATACATATATCCTTATATTCCACGGCGCAACCGCTTTTCCGATGGCCGGCCTGATGGGAGATATGGAATCGATACCCGAGGAGTACCACGACCTCTTCGAGCGGGAGAC
>CAZJHA010000147.1:1820-5654 GCA_964545755.1 uncultured Halobacteriales archaeon
GTATGGGTCGATTACGACGTCGATGCCAATCGCGTGCTCGTCAACACCGCCCGCGGCCGGCGAAAGGAGAAGAACGTGAGTCGAAACCCGAAGGTGAGCCTCTCGATGGTCGACCCCGAGAACCCCTATCGGTTCGTCTCGGTTCGCGGTGAGGTCGACGAACTCACCGAGGAGGGTGCGGTCGAGCACATCAACGCCCTCGCTCGGCGCTATATGGACGTCGAGGAGTATCCCGGTCTCGACGACGAGGAGGGCGCACGGGTCCAGATTCGCATCCGACCCGAGGCGGTCGCCGCCGGACAGGGATAGCGCCGTATATCCGTACGGTTTTATTCCTCGGCGGAGAACTGCCGGTAGCGTGAAGGGACAGGAGTGGTATCAGACCGCCGAGGTCGCCGAGGAATACGACTCGAAGCGCTTTTCCGATGGGGGGCGACTCATCGACGAGCGCGAGAAGGAGGCCGTGCTCTCGGCAGTCGGACCCGTCGAGGACAAACACGTCCTCGAGATCGCCTGCGGGACGGGCCGATTCACGACGATGCTCGCCCAGCGCGGCGCGGACATCGTGGGTCTGGACATCTCGCCCGCCATGTTGCAGGAGGGTCGCAAGAAAGCCCACGCGGCTGGCGTCGCCGACCACCTCGAATTCATGCGCGGCGACGCCGCCCGACTGCCCTTCCCCGACGACCACTTCGAGACCGTAATCGCGATGCGGTTTTTCCATCTTGCCGACACCCCTGCCTCCTTTCTCGCCGAGATGCGCCGTGTCGCACGCGAGCAAGTCGTCTTCGACACCTTCCGGCGGTTCAGCACCCGCAGCATCTACAACTGGCTGCTCCCGATGGGGTCGCGGCTGTACGCCCGCGTCGAGATCGAGCAGCTGCTCGACGGCGCTGGGCTGCAACTGGCCGGTGAGGAACACGACTTCTTCTTCCCGTACGGACTCTACCGGCAACTCCCCGATATGCTGGCCCACCGCGTGCGCGAACTCGACGAGGCCGTCATCGAGTCACCGGTCGGCGAGTACGTGGCGTCGGTCTCGTACTGGGATACGCGACTCAAGCCCTGAACCGTCCGCACAACCGTTCGTCGCGGGACGCGCCGCGTGAAGCGGGTATTTTTATACCGAGCCGGTCTACCGACTCGGTATGCAGCTCTCGGTGGTCGTGCCGACGCTCAACGGTCGGACACAGCTCGCGGCGTGTCTCGACGCGCTCGCCGCGACGGCCCCCGAGAGCGAGGTCGTGGTGGTGAACGGTCCCTCGGCGGACGGCACCACGGGGATGGTCCGCGAGCGCACGGACGTCGACGTCCTCGTCGAGGTCGCCGCCCGCAACCTCAACGTGGCACGCAACGCCGGTATCGAACACGCGACCGGCGAACACGTCGCGTTCGTCGGCTACGACAAAACAATCGAACCGGGCTGGGCGGACGCACTCGCGACGGGCTTCGACGCCGGCAGCCGCGCCGGCGGTCGTGCGCACACCGTCGCCGAGGGATATCCGCCACACGAGGGTCAGACCGTGGGAGCCGTTACCGGACCGACGCGGCGCGGAGACGGGGAGAGCGCGCCCGAATCGCGGACCATCGCGGGGCGGGAAGTGACCTACTTCGACGGCTCGAACGTGGCGTTCACCCGCGCGGCACTCGCGGATGCCGACGGGTTCGACGAGTACCTCATGACGGGTGGTGCGCGCGACCTCGCCCATCGACTCGCCGCCCGCGAGTACGGCGTCCGCTGGGCCGAGGGGATGGCCGTCGGCGATGGCGTCGAGCACGACGTGGCGTCCGTCCCGCGAGCGATCTCCGACGGCGGCCGGACCGAGCGCGACTGGCACTGGAAGTACCGCGCGCTCGCCTACCGCCTCGTCAAAAACTATGGAATCCGGCCGACGACCGCCCGACGGCTCCTCTCGCACGCGGGCCGGGACGCCCTCGCGGGCTTTGCTGGCGTCGTCCGCGGCGAGGCAACTCCGACGAACTGGGTCGGAAACGGTCGAGACGTTCTCTCGGGCAGTTTTCACGGGAACGGCTCGGGGCTGGCCGCGCGCTGGCGCTCGCGCGACCGACGCAACCCGAACGGGCTCTCCTCGCGGTCGGACCGCGCGGTCGCGGTCTACGACTGGCGGTGATTCGTCGAGTGATAAGCGCTCGCGTCGGTCGACGTGTGCCATAGCGTACCGCTTGCGTCCGGCGCTTCTACGATCCCGAGTAGCAGCTTTTATATAGAACCGCAAACGACCCACTGGTGAGGAATCCATCATGGCACAGCAACAGCGCATGGGTGGACAGCCGATGTTCATCCTGAGCGAGGATTCGGAGCGCACACGAGGAGAGGACGCACAGAGTTCGAACATCGCGGCCGGCAAGGCCGTCTCGGAGTCCGTCCGGACGACCCTCGGCCCGCGAGGCATGGACAAGATGCTCGTCTCGGATGCCGGCGACGTCGTCATCACCAACGACGGCGCGACCATCCTCGGCGAGATGGACATCGAGCATCCCGCCGCCCAGATGATCGTCGAGGTCGCCGAGACACAGGAGGACGAAGTCGGCGACGGGACGACCACGGCGGCCGTCCTCGCCGGCCAGCTGCTCGCCAAGGCCGAAAACCTCCTCGACGACGACGTACACCCGACCACCATCGTCGAAGGGTATCACGAGGCTGCGCAACTGGCCCACGAGGCCGTCGACGACCTCGTGCTCGACGAGACGGTCGACGACGAACTCCTCCGGGGCGTCGCCAAGACCTCGATGACGGGCAAGGGCACCGGCGACGTCGGTGCCGAAGCGCTCGCCGACACGGTCGTCGAGGGGATCCGACAGGTCGAGGGCGACGGCGTGGCGCGCAACGACATCACCGTCCGCACCCAGACGGGCGCGAGTTCGAGCGCCACCGAACTCGTCGAGGGCGTCGTCTCCGAGGAGGAGCCGGTCCGCGAGGACATGCCGACGACTGTGGAGGACGCCTCGATAGCCGTGCTCGACGTCGAGTTCGACATCCGCGAGAGCAACGTCGATGCCGAATACGACGTCCAGAGCGTCGACCAGTTGAACGCCGCCATCGACGCCGAGGAGAACCAGTTCAAACAGTACGCCGACACACTCGCCGACCTCGATGTGGATGTGGCCTTCGTCACCGAGAGCATCGACGACCGCGCGGCCGCCTACCTCGCCGAGGAAGGGATTCTAGCCTTCGAGAGCGTCGATGACGACGAGGCCAAATCCATCACGCAGGCCACCGGCGCGAGCCGCGTCGGAGCCATCGACGACCTCGAAACGGGCGATCTGGGCAACGCCGAGAGCGTCCGCGTCGAGTCCTTCGCCAACGATGACCTCGTCTTCGTCGAGGGCGGCGCGGCCGCCGAATCCGTGACGGTCTTCGCCCGCGGCGGCACCGAGCACGTCACCGACGAACTCGAACGCGCACTCCACGACGGGCTCGATGTCGTGACCGCCGCGCTCGATTCGGGTGGGGTGGTCCCCGGCGGCGGGGCGAGCGAGGTCGCCATCGCCGCCCACATCCGCGACCAAGCGGCGAGCATCGAGGGCCGTCGCCAGCTCGCCGTCGAGGCCTTCGCCGATGCGGTCGACGTGCTCCCGCGCACGCTCGCCGAGAACACCGGCATGGACGCCATCGACGCCCTCGTCGAGCTTCGCTCGCGCCACGACAGCGAGGGACGGGCCGGCATCATCAGCGAGGGACAGGCAGGAACCGTCGCTGACCCCGTCGGGGCCGGCGTGTTCGATCCCGTCGCTGTGAAACACGAGGCCATCGAGAGCGCGACCGAGGCCGCGACGATGATCGCCCGCATCGACGACGTCATCTCCGCGGAC
>CAZJHA010000148.1:0-5648 GCA_964545755.1 uncultured Halobacteriales archaeon
TCGTCACGTCCTCGGACTCGGGGTCGCTGGTCATCGACCACCTGACCTCCGGCGGGAAACACGACGTGCCGAAGATACAGCGCATCTTCTGGGCGATAACGGAGGGTGGTGTCGCCGCACTCCTCCTCCTCGGCGGCGGTCTCGACGCCCTTCAGACCGCCTCGGTCTCGACCGGGCTTCCGTTCGCCGTCGTCCTCCTGGTGATGTGTTATACCGTCTACCTCGGCCTCCGAAACGAGTACGACATCCTCGAATCCGAGGAGTTCGCTGACCACATCGAGGAGATCACCGACCACGAGGAGGTCGCGGTGACCTCCTCTGGCGGGGACGTCGTCACCGACATCTCGGAGGGTGAGACGACATCCGACGACTGACCCGGACGCCGACCGGCACTCGCGCCGTCGCTGTACGGAAGCGTTTTCGTCCGCGGGGCGAGCGACAGCGACGGCGATGAACGCGCTGGAAGCGGTGTTGGCGCTCCTCGCGGCCGCCACGATGGTGCTCGCGGTGGCCTTGATGAGCGCGGACAGGCTCGCCGTCGCCGGCGCGCTGTTCGTGAGCGCGAGTATTATCATCTACTTCCGCGAGCGGTTCACGTAGCCGACTGTCGCAGCCCGGAATGCGGACCCCGACTTTCATGTCGTCGGTCTTCGTACACCTAATCGATGTCCGCCATTCGTCGCTCGCCCGGCCCTGCCGCGGCGGAAGCGTTCACCCTCGGCATCGCAACGACCCTGACCGGTGTGGTCGCCGCCGTCGTCGCGCTCGTCTGGTTTGATGTGTTGACGCTGGCCGGTGCGTTCGCCAGTCTCCTGATGGGACTGCCGCTCGCGGCGCTGTTTGCGGCCTGCCTTCTCAGCGTTTGGCTCGGCTACGACAAGGATGCGACCGACGTGGCGCTGTCCTGAGCGCGCTACGGCCGCGATTCGAACTCGGTCATCTTGGTCGAGATCACCGGCACGGTCGCCGCCCGGACGACCTTCTCGGCGACGGTCCCGAGCAGCGCGCCGAAACGCCCCTGATAGCCCGTCCCCATCACGATGACGTCGAGGTCCTCGTCGGCGGCGTATCTGACGATCTCCTCGTGGACGGTCCCGCTCTTGATGGCGGTCGTACACTCGACACCGGCCTCGGCGGCCATGTCGTCGACCGCCGCGGTGACGCGCTCGCCGTACTGTTCGTACTGTTCGCGGACCGCTTCCTCGTCGTCGCGTAGCGAGAGCGCACGCGGGACGCCCGGCAGGTCCATGACGTACAGCGCGTGGACCGACCCGCCGAGCGCGCTCGCGAGGTCGATGCCGTGTCGGGCCGCCTTCCGCGCCTCGTCGCTGCCGTCGGTGGGGATGAGGATGCGGTCGTACATCGCTATCCCAATCGTCACCAGCAGCCCATATAGCGTTTTGGATGGGTAGCGTCAGGAGTTCTCGTGGCTGACCTCGTAGCCGTGGTCACATATCGACCGGATGACGGTGCGGGCGTGGCCGGCACCGCTGGTCTCGATCTCGAAGACGAGATACGCCTCGCCGACGTCGAGTTCCGGCACCGAGCGGTCGTGGCGGACGTGCCGGATGTTGGCGTCGTGGTCGGCGATGAGGCTCGACAGCTCGCCCATCTCGCCGGGGCGGTCGGTGATGCGCACGCGCAGCCTGAGTATCTGCTCGCGGTCGGTGAGCGCGTGAATCAATACCGTGCGTAGCATCGTCATGTCGAGGTTGCCGCCACAGAGCAGCGCCAGCACCCGCTCGCCCTCGATGTCGAGGTCCTCGCTCAGCAGGGCCGCGACCGACGCCGCGCCGGCCCCCTCGACGACCTGCTTTGCCCGCTCCATGAGCAGGAGCACCGCACGGGTGATCTCGCCGTCGGTGACCGTGACGACTTCGTCGACGTGTTCGTCGATGAGCGAGAGGGTGAGTTCCGAAACTCCGCCGGTAGCGATGCCGTCGGCGATGGTGTTCACCGAATCGAGCGTGACGGGCATCCCCTTGTCGAGGCTGTCCGGCACCGTCGCAGCCCCTTCGGCTTGCACGCCGACGACGCGCGTCTCGGGGGCGAGTTCGCTCACGGCCGTCCCGATGCCCGAAATCAGTCCGCCACCACCGATTGGCACGACGACGGTATCGGCGTCACAATCCTCGCACATCTCGATTCCCAGCGTGCCCTGCCCGGCGACGATGGCAGGGTCGTCGTAGGCGTGGACGAACGCGGTCGCATCGTCCTCGACCAACCCCCGTGCGTGGTCCATCGCCGCCTGGAAGTCCTGGCCGACGAGTTCGACCCGTGCGCCGTAGCCGCGGGTCGCATCGACCTTCGCCTGCGGAGCGGCCGTCGGCATGACGATGGTCGCGTCGATGCCGAGTTTCGTCGCCGCCAGCGCCACCCCTTGGGCGTGGTTGCCGGCGCTCGCCGCGACCACCCGCTCGACAGTGCCATCGGCGACGAGCTGTGAAATCTTGTTGTACGCGCCGCGGGTCTTGAACGAGCCGGTCCACTGGAGGTGTTCCATCTTGAGGAAGACCTCACCGCCGGTCAGCTCGTCGAGCGAGGTGCTCCGTTCGACCGGGGTGCGCTTGACGACCGACTCGTCATCGAGACGCTCGCGGGCCGTCTCGACGTCCGCGAAGGTGACGGATTCGCCCATCGACTCACCGACCGGTTCGTGTCGTTCCGGGCCGAGCATCGACATCGCCACCTACCCGTTTTCGTCTCCCGTGCCGTGCGTCGCCCGCCGAACGGTCTCCGTACATGACCATTCCGGACCCATCGAGCGTCAACGGAGTAAGCTTTCGGTCGAAAGGGCGGTCGAGGGCGCTCGGGTCTCCGTCACCGCGGAGCAACACCTAACCCAGAGACCGCCGACGTTCCGCACATGGTTCTGGTACTCTCCGATGACGAGATCGAGGACGTACTTACTCTCGAATCGCTCGCGTCGGTCGTCGAACGCGCGCTCGTGAAACAGGGCCGCGGCGAGGTCGAGCGCCCGGAGCGTCCGCACTACCCAGTCGGTATCGGTCTCGACGGTCCCGACCCGCTCGGGACGGGTCTCCTCATGCCCGCGTACGTCCACGGCGACCCGTACTTCGCCACGAAGCTCGTCGGCGTTCACGAGGACAACCCTGAGCGCGACCTCCCGACGATTCACGCACAGGTCGTCCTCGCGGACGCCCGTGCCGGTCGGCCGTCTCGTTCATGAACGGCGGAACCATCACGAACGCCCGCACCGGCTGTATCGGCGGCCTCGCGGCCCGCGACCTCGCAATCGAACCGGTCACGCTCGGCGTCCTCGGCGCTGGCGCGCAGGCACGCTGGCAGGCCCGCGCCATCGACGCACTCACCGACCTCGATTCGGTGTGCGTGTACTCGCCGAGCGACTCCCGCGAGGAGTGTGCCGCCGACCTCCGCGCCGAGGGTATCGACGCGACCGCCGTCGACGCGCCGGCAGCCGCAGTCGCGGGGGCATCGGTCGTCGTGACGGCGACCACGAGCGCGGAGCCGGTGTTTCCCGCGGACGCGCTCTCGCCGGGGACGCTCGTGATTGCGGTCGGTGCATACGACGAGCGCTCGCAGGAACTCGAAGCCGCGACCTTCGAGCGCGCCGCCCGCCTGTTCGCGGACGTCCCCAAGGAAGTCGCCGAGACCGGCGACGTCCGTGCGACCGACCTCTCGGCGGACGACTTCGTGGCGCTCTCGGCGGTGCTCGACGGCGAGGCGGACCGCGCGTCCGCGGAGGAGATTCTGGTCGTCGAGAGCGTCGGGACGGCGGTCCTCGACGCCGCGACGGCCGCCGAACTCTACGAAACCGCAGAAAGCGCCGGCGTCGGCACCGAACAGTCGCTCTAACGCGTCCGAACCCCATCGTATTTCTGTTTCGATAGCCGTGTTCGGCCGTTCGAGAACCATCGATTCCAAAGCGGTGTGCGCAAGGATATTTACTTACCCATGCCCTCGCGTGGGTGTGCGCGACCTCGACGAGACCGACCTCGAACTCCTCGAACTGTTGCTGAGCGACGCACGCCGGCCGTGGAGCGAACTCGCGGAGGTGGTCGACCTCTCGCCGCCGGCCGTCGCCGACCGCGTCGAACGGTTGCAGGAGCAGGGCGTCATCCGGCGGTTTACGGTCGACGTCGACCGCTCGCAGCTCGGCGGTGGTGTGCCCGTGCTTCTCACTCTCACGGTCGAACCGGCGGCGTTCGACACCGTTCGTGCGGCCCTTTCGAACGCCGACGCCGTCGAGTACGTGTTCACGACCGCCGAGGGCGACCTGCTGTGCTACGCGCGCGTCGCCGACGGCGACGTTCCGGCGTGGCTTTCCCGGACGGTCGAGACCGAACACGTCGCCGACTACGGCGTCGAACTCCTCACCGACGCCGAGTGGATGCCCTCCATCGGGGGTACCGAGTTCGCGCTCTCGTGTGCGGAATGTGGCAACACCGTGACCAGCGAGGGCGTTGCGACCCGTATCGGTGGCAACCTCTATCAGTTCTGCTGTCCCTCCTGCGAGGCGCGCTTTGCGGAGCAGTACGAGCGGATGGAGGACGGAGCCACGGGATAGGTCGAACCCCCGTCTAGCGGCTTTCGGATCACAAGTTCAAATGGGTATGTAGTGCGATGATCGTAACAGAAACCGCGGTAAACGTGGGTCACGTAGGTACAACCGATGAGTAACCGAATCGCCAAGCTCGACATCCGGGGCATGAGCTGTGCGACGTGCTCCCAGTCGATAACGGACTCCGTCGAGGGACTCACGGGGGTGAGCGAGGCGACCGTCAACTACGCGACCGACGGGGGAACCGTCGAATACGACCCCGAGAAGGTATCGCTTGCCGACATCTACGCCGCAGTCGACGACGCCGGCTACGAGGCGGTGAGCGCCGCGACCACCATCGCCATCACCGACATGACGTGTGCGAACTGCGCCGAAACCAATCGAGGGGCGCTCGAAGACGTGCCGGGCGTGCTTGCGGCGGAGGTCAACTACGCGACCGACGAGGCGACCGTCGAGTACAACCCTGCCGACACCGACCGCGAACAGCTCTACGGCGCAATCGAGGACGCGGGGTACTCGCCCGTGCGCGACGACGGCGAGCAATCCGACCAGGACCAGCACGACGCCGCCCGTGAGGGCGAAATCCGCCGCCAGCTACGGTTGACGCTCTTCGGTGCGGCGCTGTCGCTGCCGCTGCTCGCGTTCATGGTCGAGAAGCTCCTCTTGGGCGGTGGCGCGCTGCCCGAGACGGTTTTCGGTATCGACTTCGGCTGGGTCGAGTTCCTGCTTGCGACGCCCGTCCAGCTCGTGCTCGGGCGGCCGTTCTACGAGAACGCCTACAAATCGGTCGTCAGGAATCGCTCTGCGAACATGGACGTCCTCATCGCGCTCGGTTCCTCGACGGCCTACATCTACTCGGTCGTCGTTCTCGTGGGCGTGCTCGCGGGGAGTCTCTACTTCGACACCGCCGCGCTCATCCTCGTGTTCATCACCTTTGGAAATTACCTCGAAGCCCGCTCGAAAGGGCAGGCCGGCAAAGCGCTCCAGCAGCTCTTGGAGATGGAGGCCGACACCGCGACCGTCGTCGATAGCGAGGGTAACGAGGAGGCAATCCCCCTCGACGAGGTCGCCGTCGGCGACCGGATGAGGGTCCGACCGGGCGAGC
>CAZJHA010000149.1:0-5640 GCA_964545755.1 uncultured Halobacteriales archaeon
TCCGCGCCGACGGCGGCGAGCGCGAGTCCCCGACCGCCGTGACGACGAGGAGGAAGCCCCCGCCCGCGCCGCTCAGTTCGCCGCGTCGGCGACGACCTCGCGGATCGCCTCGAACACCTCGTCCGGCGTCCCCTCGCCGTCGACCTCGACGAGGACGCCCTCCTCGCGGTAGTGGTCGACCACCGGCGCTGTGTTGTCCTCGTACACCCGCAGGCGCTCGCGGACGGTCTCCTCGGTGTCGTCGTCGCGCTGGATCAACTCGCCGCCACACTCGTCGCAGATACCCTCCTCTGCCGGCGGGTTGAACTCGACGTGGTAGTTCGCGCCACAGTCATCACAGACCCGCCGCCCCGTGAGTCGCTCGACGAGTTCGGATTCGCTCACCGACAGCAGACAGACCACGTCGAGGGTGGTGATGTCGGCGAGATAGTCGGCTTGGTCGGTGTTGCGTGGATAGCCATCGAGCACGTAGCCCTCACTCCCCGAAAGCGCCTCCGCGACGATTTCGTTCACGACGGGGTCGGGCACGAGTTCGCCCGCTTCCATGAACTCTCTCGGCGTGCCGTATTCCGTTTCCATGTCCTTGTTCGCCCGGAGTGCGTCGCCCGTCGTGACGTGGGGCACATCATATTCGTCGGCGACGTTCGCGCTCTGGGTTCCCTTGCCCGCGCCCGGCGGCCCGAGCAGCAGGACGTTGGGTTGGTTCTCGCTCACACCGCCCCATCGAAGCGCGGCCTAAAAGGATTGTAGATATCGTCATCGTCTGCCCGACGCGCGCAGCGTCCCGCTTTTCACCACGAGCGCCGAACCCGGCTCGTGACCCGTTTCGACGCCACTACCGAAGAAGGTCGAAGGGAACTGTTCGCCGACGCCATCAGTGCTCACGAGGAACGCCACAGCCCGTTTCTCACAATCGAGACGGATTCGGAAACCGGCGAGAATCAGCCGCCGTGGGTGCAGTTCGCCGACGGTCTCGTCAACCTCGACTGTACGGACGACGAACTCGACCGGGTGAAGACGCTGCTTGAGGACTACCCCGACTTTCGCATCGACGAACTCGAACGTCCGGACGAGGCCGAGGGAACGAACGTCCGCATCGCGGCACGAGCCGACCCCGAGCGCGTCGCCGGATTTCTCGACAGGATATTTGCCGAAGTCTACGAGCGCTCCATGGACTATCGGGCGTGGGTTGCGGCAGTCTAAACGTCCTCGTCGCTGACGCCGGGCGCGTCGGTGAGGGCCACGTCGTTGGGTTCGTCGTGGCCACCGACGATGGTCTCGCCGTCCGGTCCTTCGACATAGACGTCGTCGGCGAAGCCGCCCTTGGTGTAGCGATGGGTGGCCTCGTCGAGTCTTGTGGGCGTCGATGGTGCCCCGGGAATTCCACCTGTCGGCGCGAACGTGCCGAGCGGGTCGGTGATGGTGATGTCGAAGGTCTCGAAGAAGTCCCGGTAGCGTTCGTAGTGGGTGTCGAGTTCCTCGGGCGGGATTTCCATCATCTCGGTCCACCCATGGTTATAGAAGTCGAAGTTCGCCTGCACGTGGGTGATCTCGCGCGCACCGGCCTCGGTGTAGCCCGCTTCGAGGGCCGCCACATAACTGTCCATCGAGGCGTCGAAGAACCCGTCGAGATGCTCTTCGCGCTCGTCGGCGCGACCCGGGTCGGCCTTGCCGGTGAATACGCTCGTGTGAAAGTCGACGAGTCTATCCGAGACGAGATCACCGACGACCGGCATCGTGAGCGCCTGTTTGGCCGCGAAGTGCCGCACCGACTGCTTGAGTTTCATGCGAGTGGTTGGGGCGCGAGCCACATCAACGCACTGCCCGCGGCGGGCCGGAGATAGCAATTCACATTACCCCGGGCGTCGAAATCTCCGTATGACCGCTTCGTACGTGATCATCGGCGACGGCATCGCCGGTAGTTCCGCGGCTGAAACCATCCGCGAGGACGACCCTGAGGCCGACGTGACAGTGCTAACCGATGAGGGCGAAGCGCTCTACAACCGCATCCTCATCAAGGAGTTCGCCAAGGGCAAACTGCCCGAAGCGCCGATGTCCATCCACCAGCCCGAGTGGTACGACGAGCGCGACATCGACCTCCGGCTGAACACGCTCGTCACGGACATCGACACCGACGCCCACACGCTCGACACCCACGACGGCGACCAGTTGGAATACGACAAACTCCTGCTCGCCACCGGCGGCACACCCGTCCAGCTTCCGGTACCGAACTCCGACGCCGAGGGCGTCCACCATTTCTGGACGTTTCAGGACGCCCGCGGTATCGCCGAGCGCGCCGAGGCGGCTGAGACGGGTGTCGTGGTCGGTGCTGGCCTGCTCGGCATCGACTTCGCGGCAATCTGTGGCGCACAGGACGTCGACGCCCACTACCTGATGCGCGGGGAGAACTGGTGGCGGTATGCGCTCTCCGAGGACGGTGCGGACATCATCCACGGCGCACTGGAGGACAACAACGTTACCCCTGTGTTCAACAGCGGCGTCGATGAGTTCGAAGTCGATGATTCCGGCCACGTCAGCGCCGCCGTGACTCCCGACGGCGATAGGTACGACTGTGAGTTCGCCGGCGTCGCCATCGGACTGGATTTCAACCTCGAAATCCTCCAGAACACCGACATCGAACTCGACGAAGGAGTCGTCGTCGACGAGCACATGCAGACCCCCGTCGAGGACGTGTACGCCGCGGGCGACCTCACGCGGTACTACGACACGATTCTCGACGACTACGCACAGAACGGCTCGTGGGGCAGCGCCAAAGAGCAGGGGTCGATTGCCGGCACGAACATGGTCGCCGACGGTGAGGAAGCGGAGTTCCGTTGGGTATCGTCCTATTCGATTACCCACTTCGACTTCCCGTTCCTTTCGTTCGGCCATCCGACCATCGGCGACGACCACGCCGAGGCGAAGTTCTCCGAGACCGAGTGGCGGCGAGTCGCGTTCAAAGACGGCAAGATCGTCGGCGGCGTACTCATCGGCGACCTCGCTCCCCAGTCGAAATACAAGAAGCTCATCCGCGAGGAACGCGTCGTCGCCGACCAGAAAGAGGTGCTGATGGCCGAGGAGGTCGACCTCGACGACCTCGCGCCGACCGCCGAGCAGTAGTCATATCGACACCGTTTTCCTCGCCGCTGGCGGAGTCGAGGTATGGAAGGCGGGAGCGGCGACATGACGCTGGCGTTCGAACTCAGTGCGCTGGAGGCGCTTGCCGACCCGACCGACGTGTTCTCGGGCACGCGCCGGTGGACCGAGTACGTCGGCGTCATCTCCGAACAGCCCACCTACGTGGTGACGAACTTCACCCGAAAAAATCGCATTCGACAGGATTTTTTCTCCGGTCCACGTGGGCGGCGCGAGAGTCTGGAAAACGTCAAAGGGCAGTTCGATACCGAGCGCCACGTCTTCATCGGCACGAACGACGAGGACAGAGCACTCGCCGAGGACCTCGACTGGGAGTACCTCCCCCTCACCGAGGCGGCCGAAGCGGCCGGCTGGACGCTCGGCGACGGCGACGACGATGAAGAGACCGCAGACTCCGACTCGCGCGACGACTGGCCCTAACCCGCCGAAGGGAACCATTTAATATCCGGTCGGGCGGGGTCGAAACATGACGCTCGATATCGATGTCGCGCTCAGACGCGGCTTCTCGCGGACGTTCAAGCGGAACGGGCTGCTGTTGTTCGTCGCGTTCGTCGTCTTCGGACTCGTAAACGCCGTGCTCATCCAGACGGCGACCCTCCAACTGTTCGAGCGGCTCGGCGACCTTCCGACGACGCCCTCGCCCGGCGGTCCCGGCGGGACGGGCGGAGCAGGCACGGCTCCGCCGGACATGGACGAGGTGACCGGCGCGCAGCCGCTCGCGCTCCCGATTCCGTTCATCGTCGCCGCGCCGCTGGCGGCACTGACGCCGTTCGTCAACGAGGCGCTGCGCATCATCGCCGTCCGGACGCTCGTGAGCGACCATACCGATTCGATTCCCGGTGCGTTCGCGCGCGAGAACATCGTCTGGGCGACACTGAACGGCTTCGTTGGCGGTATCGTCGTCTCCTTTATCGTGTTTATCGGCGGCGTCATCGGACTCATCGGACTGCTCATCGGCGGTCCCATCGTCGCGGCGTTTCTCGCCCCCGCCATTTTCTTCGGGCGGCAGGAGATAGCCGTCGAGAACAAGAACTTCGTCGATGCGCTGACCGATAGCTGGCGGCTGACGAGCGGCCATCGCATCGGTCTGTTCGCGCTCGCGCTCGCCGTCTGGATCGTCGGTCTCATCGCCGGCGTTCCCGGAACCGTCATCAGCTTCGTGGCCGCAGCGGGTTCGTTCCCGGCTGCGACGCTCGCGATTACGGTCGTGAGCGTCGTGGCGAGCGCACTCACGACCGTCTTCGGCATCGCCGTCGCCGCGCGTGCCTACGACCAGTTGCGCGCCGAGCGCAACGGTGACGCCGACGAGAGCGAGTCGGCAGCGGTGTGAGGACGGCCGCCCGCGGGGTTTAACCGCCTGCCGCGCCAACCGCTCGTATGTCCGAGCCACGCGTCCCCGGTGCTCGCGGGGGCGAGGTGTCGCTGCCGTGTGGCGAGTCCGTCGCGGTGGGGGACCTTGACATGGGCGTGCGCGAGTTCGAGTGCGATTGTGGCGAGCGCCACGCCGTCGTGATGGACGTCCATCCGCCGAGTCGGTTCGTTCCCGAGTCGCTCGTCGGGATTCTCCGCGAGACCGTCGAACCCAGCAGCGGCGACGAGTTCGACACGATGCACCTGATGGGCGTCGTCCTCGAAGAATTCCCGGAGAAGGTCGTCGCCGAGGACGTCTCCGAGGACAGCAGCGTCGGCTACGCACTACTGTGGATTGCGGACTTCGACGCGCGCCGCCTCCACGAGATTGTCGTCGAACTCGTCGTCGAACTGATGGAGCACGCGGTGAGCCACGCCGACGACGGCGAGACCGAAAGCGAGTTCGAACGCCAGATGCACGAGTTCGATGTCGAGGAGTTCGTCGAACGCTACCGCCACGAGCGCGAGTTCGAACACGAAACCGATAGTCCCGTCTGACGGCGTGTTCGCCCCGTCCGCTCGCCTTCATTGACTCGCGGAAATCCCCGTCAGACGCTCGTCTGACGGCATGTTATGTGTCTCGGTCACATAGCGCGGGTATGCAGCTCCGCCGTGGAGAGTTCGAGCGGATTCGGGCGGTGCTCGCGGAAGCGGGGGTCGAGGAGCCGCTGACCGCTCGTGAAATTCACGACCTGCTCGATTCGCGGGGCGCAGCGCTCGACAGTCCTCACCGCGTGGCCACGGTACTGGGCCGGCGAGCGGAGACTGGTGCTGTCGAGGTCATCGAGAGCCAGCCCTACCGCTATCGGCTCCGCGATTCGCCGTAAACAACACATCGGACGATTGGTTTTTTGGTCCTCCTCCCTTCTCTTCACTCCCACCACCGCACCGCGACAGCCACATACCTCCCCAACCGATTCGTTCGTGGCTCGAAAATCGCGTAGCGATTTTCGTCATCACGAAAGGCGCGAAGCGCCTTTCGAACGACTCCCGACGGTCGCTCACTCATCCACCGTCAGAGCGTGGCTCTGACGAGCCTGCACTCGCTTCACTCGTGCAGACCACGCGCGAGTC